>CACXNH010000019.1 GCA_902768955.1 uncultured Bacteroidia bacterium
CAGGGCGGGCCGCTGGAGCACGTGATTGCCGCCAAGGCCGTGGCCTTCTGGGAGGCCGCCCAGCCGGAATACGTGGATTACCAGAAGCAGGTTCTTGCCAACGCCGCCGCAATGTGCAAGGAGTTTATCGGCAAAGGCTACAAGATTATTTCCGGCGGCACAGACAATCACCTTATGCTCATTGATTTAAGGGGCAAGTTCCCGGGGCTCACCGGACGCGTTGCAGAGAAAGAACTTGTCCGGGCCGATATTACCGTGAACAAGAACATGGTGCCCTTCGACACCCGCAGCGCATTTGCAACCAGCGGCCTGCGTGTGGGCACGCCCGCCGTCACATCCCGCGGGTTTGAGGAGAAGGACATGAAAACCATCGTGGACCTTATTGACACCGTGCTCCAGAGCGCATCTGACCACTTTGACGCCATCACCGCCAAGGAACCCACGGAGCAGCAGACCGCAGAGCGCATTGCCCACAAGATGGTCATTGACGAGGTCCGCCGCAAGGTTAATATGATGACTTCCGGCCGTCCCCTCAACCGCTATTAGTCTATGAAATTCAGGTACATATTAATGGCCCTGATGGCCTTTGCCCTTTCCTCCTGCAGCCCGGCACAACAGCCACAGCCTCAAGGCCAGGACCAGAAAGAAGAACAGAAGCCGCAGAACCCTGAGCCTGAGCCCGAGCCAGAGCCAGAGCCCAGCCATGTTACAGTTATCACCGGAGACGCTATTGGCATAACCCAAACAGGAGCTACTCTCTCCGGCAGTTACGAGAATGTGACAACTCAATTAAGGGAACATGGTTTCTACTGGGGTACAAGCGAATCTGCCCTTACCAGCACCGTCAATCTGGAAGAGAATGATGCCGAATCCGACGTCTTTGAGACCACGCTTTCAGATCTTGAGCCAGAAACCAAATACTACTTTCAGGCATATGTGACCGTGAAGGACCATAAGACGGGCGATTATGTGGACATAAAGGGCTCCGTAAAATCATTCACAACGCCGGGCAATACTACGCCCCCGGACGACTCTGAAGAAGAAGTAGTGGTAACAACTCTGACCGCAACTGAAATCACTGTAAACTCTGCCGTACTTAATGCTTCGTACAACGGTGTAAGTACAGAAGTTGCGCCTCAATCTGTAGTTTTCCGCTATGGTTCATCCGCTTCTTCCCTCACTTCAGAGATAGCTGCCAGTCAAACCGTATCCGGCCCGTCCGGGATTTTCTCTGCAGAGTTAACAGGCCTTACCAGCAAACAAACAGTTTATTTCCAGGCGGTCATGGATGCCTGGGACAAGAAATCGGGTAGTTACAAGACCGTTTCCGGTGATGTCCTCTCTTTTGTAACAAAACAGGCCGCCAGCAGCACCAGTTCTTTCCCCGGCTGGGCAGAACTTCCACAGTTGGACTATACGCACTACACCACCGGTGGCAATTATTACATCGATAACCAGGACGCTGCCTTATACTACACTCACCACTGGTCCAATGAGAAGACTGCCGCTTCCGGCAACGCTTATCAGAGGAATTATACCGTATGCTGGCACAGTGAGTACAAGTGTCCCGTATGGGTAGCGGCTCCAAGGCATTCGTGGTATCAGGACGGCAACCAGTCAAGCCGGCATTATGCTTTCAACCCCGACATGCCAAAGGAAGTCCAGTACAATAAAACTTCCGGCAGTGGCACTTACAACCGCGGGCATATGCTTGGGGCGGCAGAGAGGAAAAGAAGTGCAACCCTTTATAATCAGGTCAATTACATCACCAATATTGCCCCTCAGCACTCCTCTTATTTCAACACGGGCGGCGGCGGATGGAATACCTTGGAAGACTGGGTGGACAAGCAGGTTTGTTCCGACACTCTCTACATTGTTATCGGCTGCTATTTTGAAGCATTTACCGATGGCTATGGGAATCATGCAGAGCCTCTGACCACCAACTTTATGGGGACTGACAAGGTTCAGGTTCCAACCATGCAATATTACATTCTGCTTAGGACAAAGAGCGGGACAAGCAAAAAGGCTGTAAAAGATTGCAGCGCTTCTGAGCTGAAGTGCGCCGCTTTCGTGCGCGCACAGGCTGAAGGCACCTATGGACAGAAGGTCACCGCCAAGGAGATGATGTCTGTGTCAGATCTTGAGAAGATTACCGGCATCTCATATTTTGCCAATGTGCCCAACGCGCCAAAAGGCAGTTGCAACCCTTCCGACTGGGGGCTTTAAAACCGCCGCCGAAAGCAGTTCCTGTCCCATCTGGTAGTCTGGCGCGTAAGTTACTAACACTGAGTTAGTTGATGATCCACGGGTGCACTTTGCGGTGCACCCATGATTGCGTAAGTAGCTGAATAATTGAGAGTTATGCGCCAGCTAGTATTGAACACTGCTTAGGAACAAGGCGTTTCCCGGTACGGATTCGCCGGCGTCGCCGCGGGTGCCGCTCTCAATGAGTTCCGCTATCCATTCCGGCCGATGCTTTCCCCGGCCCACCTCTATCAGCGACCCAACCGTAGCACGGACCATGTTCCTCAGGAACCTGTCTGCCGCAATGCGGAAGTACCAGTAATTGTCATTCTGAGCGAAGCGAAGAATCTCAGATTTGACAGGAGATCCTTCGTCGCTTCGCTCCTCAGGATGACAAACGGGATGCTCCTCAGGATGACAAACGGGATGTTCCTCAGGATGACAAGAGGCACCTGTGCTTCCTGCCTCTGAACCCATCACCTGGAGATGTGACGGAGTGTAGGGTTTCCAGAAGGCGTCGAAGACGGTGCAGATGGAGGTTTTGTTGTCCGTGCCGGTTTTTTCAAAGCAAGAAAAATCGTGTGTGCCAAGAAGATACTGACAGGCCTCATTCATTGCGTCAAAATCCAGTTCAGGATAGCCGCATTGCCAGCTCCAGGGGGCCACAAAGGGGTCTTTGCGCCTGTGAATGAAGTATGTATATTCACGGCGGCGGGCGCTAAAGCGGGCGTGGAAATCATCGGCCACGGGAATGACTGAATGAACCACTACTGAACGGGGCAGAATGGCATTTAATTTGTAGATAAAATCTGCTGTCTCAAATGGCAGGGGGCTGCTAAAATCAAAGTGGGCGATGTAGCCCACGGCGTTAACGGCAGTGTCTGTGCGGCCGGCGCCGGTAACGGCAAGGTGGCCGCCCAGAAGGCGGGAAAGAGCCCCCTCAAGGGCTGCCTGCACAGACGGAGCGGAGGGCTGGATCTGCCAACCGCAAAAGTCGGCCCCATTATATGAGAGACAGATTGAATAACGCATATGCAAATTTAATAATTATTTGCAGATTCCCGGTCAAGCCGGGAATGACGAAGGAAAGTCATAGTTTATATGACCAAGGAAAGTCAAATTTATATATATGGAATCAGTAAACATTCGTGAATTAAACGAAAGGATTCAGAAAGAGAGTGAGTTTGTTGATATGCTCACCCTTGAGATGGGAAAGGTGATTGTGGGTCAGAAACATCTTGTGGAGAACCTTCTTATCGGCCTTCTCAGCGGTGGCCACATCCTCCTGGAAGGCGTTCCCGGCCTTGCCAAAACCCTTGCAATCAACACACTCTCCCAGGCGGTAGACGCCAAATTCAACCGTATTCAGTTCACCCCTGACCTTCTGCCCGCAGATGTTATCGGCACCCTTATCTACTCCCAGAAGAATGAGAGTTTTGAGGTGCACAAGGGCCCGGTCTTCGCCAATTTTGTACTGGCCGATGAAATCAACCGTTCCCCGGCAAAGGTCCAGAGCGCCCTTCTGGAGGCCATGCAGGAGCATCAGGTGACTATTGGTGAGCAAACGTTCAAACTTCCGGAGCCTTTCCTTGTGATGGCAACCCAGAACCCCATTGAGCAGGAAGGCACCTATCCCCTCCCGGAGGCCCAGGTAGACCGTTTCATGCTTAAGGTTGTGGTCTCCTATCCCCAGAAGGAGGAAGAACGCCTTATCATCCGCATGAACAATACCGGAGAATTCCCCAAGGCACAGGCCGTGGTTAAGCCGGAAGACATTATCCGCGTCCGCAGCGTTGTGCGTGACGTCTATATGGACGAAAAGATTGAGCGCTACATTGTGGACATTGTGTACGCTACCCGTACCCCCGGCGCATACGGCCTCAAGGACCTTGAGGGCCTCATTTCTTACGGAGCATCGCCCCGTGCCAGCATCTCTCTGGCAGCCGCGTCAAAAGCGTACGCCTTCATAAAGCGCCGCGGCTATGTAATCCCGGAAGATGTCCGCGCCGTGTGCAATGAGGTTCTGAGACACCGTATCGGCCTAACCTATGAGGCTGAGGCAGAAAACGTGACTCCGGAGCAGATTATTGAGAAGGTGCTTAACGCTGTGATTGTTCCTTAATTAGATCCTTCGTCACTACGTTCCTCAGGATGACAAATGTCCTTCTGAACGAAAGGAAGACAACTGTCATTCCGAACGAAAGGATGACAACTGTCATTCTGAACGAAAGGATGGCATATGTCATTCTGAACGAAGTGAAGAATCCGTAATTATGACACCAGAGGAATTAATAAAAAAGGTCCGCAAAATTGAGATCCGGACAAAGGCGCTGAGCCACCAGATATTTGCCGGAGAGTACCACTCCGCCTTCAAGGGGCGTGGTATGGCCTTCAGCGAAGTGAGGGAGTACAGCTACGGAGACGATGTCCGTTCAATGGACTGGAACGTGACGGCGCGTATGAGTGCGCCCTACGTGAAAGTGTTTGAGGAGGAGCGTGAACTCACCGTAGTGCTTATGGTGGACGTGTCCCGGAGCGGCCTTTTTGGAACGGCTGTGAAGACCAAGCGTGAGCAGATTGCGGAAATTGCCGCAACCCTTGCCTTCAGCGCCATCCTCAACAACGACAAAGTGGGCTGTATCCTGTTCAGTGACAGGGTGGAGAAATTCATCCCGCCGGCAAAGGGCAGAACCCATTTCCTGAGGATCATCCGTGAGATTCTGGAGTATGAGCCCCAGCATAACGGCACGGACATAGGGGAAGCCCTCCGCTACCTCACCGGCGCCATCAAGAAAAAGTGCACCGCCTTCATCCTTTCCGATATGCTGGATGTAAAGGCCGATGGAACTCCCCGCTACGAGGACGCCCTTAAGGTAGCGGTGAACCGCCACGACGTATCCGTCATAAGGGTCACCGACCCCCGTGAGAAGGTGCTCCCCAACGTTGGCCTTGTACACGCCAAGGATGCGGAATCAGGCGCCTCCCGCTGGATAAACACCGGCTCCAGGGCCACCCGTGAGGCATATTCCAAGTGGTTCAGCACCGCAACTTCCGGGGCCGACAGACTCTTCCTCCGCTACAAGGTAGGTCACGTGGACATAAGCACAGACCAGGACTTTGTGAAAGGACTCATTACACTGTTTCAAGGAAAATGAAGTTTAAACTCCTCATATTAAGTTTGCTTGTTCCTTTTGCCGCAGGGGCCCAGGAAGCCTTTGTGGAGCAGGTCCAGAAGAGGGATTCAATCCTGATTGCAGACCAGATCCGCTACGGAGTGGTTCTGGAAAACATAACTGAAGGCACTCCCCTTGCCCTCCCTGAGTTCAAGATGGAGGACGAGGAAAACTCCCCTCTTGTGATTGTAAAGCAGTGGCAGCTGGACTCAACAAGGGTTTCAAAGAAGAAGGAAACGCCCGCAAGATATGATATAAAGGCATATATGACTCTTGCATCCTTCATGGGCGGCACAATTGAACTTCCCGATATTCCGGTGCTCCTGGACCAGGACACCCTTGTTTTCAAAGCCGCGGAGCCTCTTGAAATCAAGGAGCTTCCCGTTGATATGGAATCTTTCCAGCCCAACGACATAAAGCCCCAGATAAGATTCCCCTATACATTCAAGGAGGTATTCCCCTGGGTAGCCGGAGGTCTCCTTCTTGCAGGAGCCATCGTTGCTCTTGTGTACTGGCTTGTGAGACGGCGTAAAAAACTTGAGGAAGAGGCCCTTAACGCAGAGCCGGCCCACATCAGGGCACTCCGCAAACTGGACTCTTTCCGCGGAGACAAATTCTGGAAACCGGAGCATCAGAAGGCCTTCTATTCAGGCGTAACTGATGCCCTGAGGGAATACATCGCCTCCCGCTATGAAGTGGGCGCAATGGAAATGACCACCGCGGAAATCTTTGCCGGCCTCAAGGGCTCAGACATCCCCAAGGACCTCTTTGATGAGATGAAAGACCTCTTTGAGAGGGCCGATTTTGTGAAATTTGCAAAGTACATAGCCTCCGACGAAGACAACGCCAAGGTGCTTCCCGGCGCCGTGAGGTTTGTCACAACAACGTATCAGCAGGAGATTGCCGATCAGGCCGGCAATGACGGCCAAGCCGGGATTGACGGGAGGAAAGAATAATGTTTTTTGAGTATCCATATCTTCTATGGCTTTTGGCCATTCCGGTGCTGCTGCTGGGCCGGTACCTTTACATTGAGCTGAAGGACCGTGACCCTCATCTTAGGGTATCCAGCCTGAGCCAGTGGACGGCCGGAGGAAGGAGTGTGCTTGAATGGATAAGGCACATCCCCTTTATCCTACAGGAAGCCGCCCTTGTGCTGCTTGTTGTAGCCATTGCCCGTCCGCGCTCTTCCACACAGGTGGAAAAAGTGGATACAGAGGGCATTGACATAGTGTTCGCGATGGACGTTTCCACATCCATGCTGGCCCGTGACTTCACCCCGGACCGCCTCAGCGCAGCCAAGGACATTGCTATAGAATTCATATCCCAGAGGCCCACGGACCGTATGGGAATAGTAGTGTTTGCCGGAGAGAGTTACACCCAGTGCCCTCTTACAACGGACAGGGCCACCCTCATAAACCTCATGAAGGATGTCCAGACAGACCTCATTGAGGATGGCACGGCCATTGGCAACGGCCTTGCAACCGCTGTGGCCCGCATGAAGGATTCAGATGCCAAGAGCCGCGTCATCATCCTCCTCACTGATGGCGTGAACAACATGGGAGAGATAGATCCGTCAATGGCCGCAGACATAGCAAAAACCTATGGCATAAGGGTTTACACCATTGGTGTCGGCGCCAACGGCACAGCTCCCTATCCCGTTCAAACGCCATGGGGTATAGAGCTCCGCAACCTCCCCGTGGAGATTGACGAGCCCCTGCTCCAGAGTATAGCCGACGGCACAGGAGGCAAGTATTTCCGCGCCACGGACAACACCAAGCTGGCAGAGATCTATGCAGAAATCGGCCAGATGGAAAAAACCAGGACCACGGTGGATTCATTCCCCGTTTACAAGGATTTGTATCATAGTTACGCATTGGCAGCTCTCATTTGCCTTCTGGCGGGGCTACTGATAGCTGTAGTTTTAAGGAGGCTGCCATAATATGTTGATGTTTGCTCAATACAGGTTCCTGTATCTTCTCATCCTTATCCCTATCATTCTTGTGGGATACGGAATCTTCAGGTACTTCAGGGGACGCAGGGTGAAAGCCCTTGGAGACGAGGCCCTAGTCAGGGAGCTCATGCCATCGGTCTCACACGCAAAAGGCTGGGTGAGGATATCCTTCTTCTGCCTTGGCCTTATGCTCCTCATTATCGGCCTTGCAAGGCCTCAGACGGGCGCAAAGCTGGCGGAGAGAAAGACAAAAGGCGCAGAAATCCTGGTTGCCCTGGACGTTTCCAACTCCATGCTGGCGCAGGATTATTCCCCAAACAGGCTGGAAAGGGCCAAACTTGCCATAGCGCGCCTGACGGACAAACTCCAGCAGGACCGTATCGGCCTTGTAATCTTTGCCGGAACCTCTTTTGTGCAGCTTCCCGTCACAACGGACTATATCAGCGCCAAGATGTTCCTGGGCTCCATAGATACAGGTTCCATTCCCGTCCAGGGAACGGCCATCGGAGATGCCATCCACCTCTGTATCAAGAGTTTCAGCGCGCAAAGCGAAAAAAGTCGCGTGATTGTGGTGATATCGGACGGTGAGAACCACGAGGACGACCCTGTTGCCGCGGCAAAGGAAGCCGCAGACCTTGGGATAAAGGTTTACACAATCGGCGTTGGCTCCGCCGAGGGCCAGCCCATTCCTACGGCCGATGGCCTGATGAAGGACAGGGACGGAAACATTGTTGTAACCAAGCTGGATGAGGAGACTCTCCGCAAGGTGGCATCTGCCGGCGGAGGTGCGTACATCCACGCAGGGACAGAGGAATTCGGCCTCAATCCCATCATTCAGGACATCCGGCGCATGGAGGACGAGGAATTTGGAAGCGTTGTATTTGAGGATTACGACGAGCAGTATATGTACTTCCTTGGAGCAGCCCTTCTGTGCTTTGTGATTCAGATGCTCATAGGCCGGCGTAAACCGCGCCGCAAACTGTTTGAGGTATGAGAAAGTTAGTGTTTATAATATTGCTCACGCTGGCTTCAATAAGCACCTGGGGCCAGAAAGCGGACCTCAGGAAGGGCAACCGCGAGTTCCGTAAAGGAGAGTATGGGGAGGCCGATATAAGCTACCGCAAGGGTCTTCTCAAAGACACTTCCTCCGTTGCCGCCAGATACAATCTGGCAAATAACCTTTACCGCCAGGAGAACTATGACGAAGCCGCCAAGATGCTGGACGGAATTGAGAATCCTGACGCCTCCGCCTGCTTCAACCGCGGAGACGTTGCAATAGCAAAGGAAGACTGGAAAACGGCCGTAGACTCCTTCAAGGAATGCCTCCTGCAGGATCCCGGAGACCTTGAGGCAAAGGAGAATTACATCTATGCCCGAAACAAACTTATGGAGCAGCAGCAACAGCAGCAGAACCAGGACCAGAACCAGGATCAGCAGGACCAGAATAAGGACCAAGATCAGGACCAGAATCAAAATCAGGACCAGCAGAAGGACCAGAATCAGGACCAGCAGCAACAACAACAGCAGCAGGAAATAAGCCCCCAGCAGGCCCAGCAGCTGCTCCAGGCAATACAGGAAAAGGAAAAGCAGACTCAGGAGAAGGTAGATAAGGAGAAAGCTGCTGTCCTGAAGTCAAGGCAGAAGGAAAAGAATTGGTAGGATGAAAAAGATTTTAAGCATATTAGCCGCTGCCCTAACGGCCGTTGCCGCGTGGGCGCAGCCCTCTATACGCGTTGAAGTTCACAATATAGTGGAGCTTCAGGAAAGGTTCAACGTGGGTTTTGTGGTGGAGGGTGAGAACTCCCCCTCCGACTTCCAGTGGGAAGCCGGAGACGATTTCACCGTGGTGTGGGGCCCCCAGAAGGGCTCTTCCACCAGCATCCAGATCATTAACGGCAAAACCACCCGCACCTCCCAGACCACCTATACCTATATCCTACAGGCGCGTAAGACCGGAACATTCACCCTGCCTCCTGCAACGGCCCGCATAAAGGGAGCCCAGATTCAGTCAAGGGCAGTCCAGATACAGGTTGTCGGGAGCGGATCGTCTTCAGGAAGCGCCTCTCAGCAGGGCTCATCCCAGCAGGCATCCGGCCAGGCCGCGCGTGAGGACTCCCAGCAGGCATCCCGCGGAGATTCCGACATCTTTATGAGGCTGTCCCTCAGCCGCAATTCCGTGGTGGTTGGAGAGCCTGTCACGGCCACACTCAAAATCTACCACAGGGCCAACCTTGCAGGTTTTGAAAATGCCAAGTTCCCTTCCTTCAAGGGCTTCTGGAGCCAGGAAGTGGAGGCTCCTTCAAACATCGAGTTCCAGAGGGAGCAGGTGGACGGAGTGATGTACAACAGCGCGGTTCTCCGCCGCTGGATAATAATCCCCCAGAAATCCGGAGAGCAGCCCATAGAATCCGCAGAGGTGGTGTGCCTTGTGAATGTCCGAAGGCCCCGCAGTTCCGGTTCCCCGTTTGACGATTTCTTTGGCACCGGGTACGTCACCACCCGCCAGAGGGTTACAACTCCGGCCAGGTCACTTCAGGTATCGGCCCTGCCGGCCGGTGCCCCGGCAAGTTTTGCGGGCGGCGTTGGTCAGTTCAAGGTCAGCGCCCGCGTGAGCAAGGATTCCCTCAAGACCCACGATGCAGCATCGCTCATTGTGACCGTAACCGGAAAGGGTAACATTGCCCTTGTGGAGGCCCCCAAGATTGCCTTCCCGCCGGATTTTGAGGTGTATGACGTCAAAACAAGCGTCAATACTGACAAGAGCGGAACTTCCGGGTCCAAGACCTTCGAGTTCCCGTTCATTCCAAGAAGCCCCGGAGACTTCACAGTGGGCCCCGTACAGTTCTCTTACTACGACGTAAACGCCAGGAGGTATGAGACCGTCTCATCGGCGGCGCTGCCCATTTCCGTGGCCCGTTCCGCATCTTCCGTGGCGCCGGAAAGCGCCGGAGGAAACACTCTGGTAGTGGACCGTAAGGGCGTCAAGAATCTTGGAGAGGACATCCGGTTCATACGCACAAAGACAGATTTACATGCCGGAAACGGCTTCCTGGTATACTCAAAGGCCTGGTGGGGGATACTTGCGCTGCTCCTTCTTGCAGGCTGCGGCTTCTGGCTTGGCTTCCGTAAGGTTGCCGCCCGAAGGGCCGACGTAGTGGGTTCCCGTAACCGCAAGGCCACAAAGCAGGCGATGAAGCGCCTTGCCCAGGCCCACGACTTCCTTGGAAAGGACCTCTACACGGCCTTCTATGAGGAACTTCACCGCTCTCTTCTTGGCTTTGTGGGCGATAAACTTGCAATGGATATGGCCGATCAAACCAAGGAGAACATTGCCGAAGCCCTTGTTTCCGGCGGTGTATCGGAGAGCGTGGCCAGTGACTTTACCGGCCTTCTTGCCGCCTGCGAGGAAGCCCGCTACTCCCCCAGCGCCGGCCACGATGCAATGAGTAATCACTATGACAAGGCCGTCTCCCTTATTACGGCCATAGATTCTTCCATGAAGAAAAAACCTTCAACAGGGGCAGGCGCAGCCGTCGTTGCCCTCCTGCTGCTCATTCCGTTCGGCGCCCGGGCTGCAGAGTCATACCCTGATTCCCTCTGGCGCTCCGGCGTGGAGGCATATTCCGCAGGAGACTATGCCAAAGCCCTTCAGGACTTTGAAGACGTCCGCGCCACCGGCCTTCAGTCCAGGGAACTGTACTACAACCTGGGAAACGCCCATTTCAAGAGCGGTGAAATCGCCCAGGCCATCCTATGGTATGAAAGGGCCTTGAGACTGGATCCTTCTGATGCCGATATAAAGTACAACCTTGATTATGCCCGTGCCCTCACCCAGGACCGCATAGACGAGGTTCCGGAGATTTTCTTCGAGCAGTGGGGCCGCTCCATCTGCTATTTGCTGCCGTCTAATGCCTGGGCTGTGATCGGCCTTGTAAGTTTTGCTCTTTTGGTTGCATGCGTGCTGCTTTTCCTTCTTGGAAGCACCCCGGGAAGGCGTAAACTTGGCTTCTTTGTTGGCCTTGCATTCCTTGTTGTGGCGTTCCTGGGCTGGGATTTTGCCCAGTGGCAGCGCACAGAAGCACTCCGCCAGGACCAGGCCATCGTGATGCGGCCCGTGACTTCCGTCAAGAGTTCCCCCGCCGCGGAAGGCGCCAAGGACCTCTTCATCCTCCACGAGGGCACCCGCGTCCGCATCCTGGACAACGTTGGCGGCTTCTCCAACGTGGAGCTTGCCGACGGCCGCCAGGGCTGGCTCCCCTCATCCGATGTGGAAGTGATCTAGCCCCGTCATCCCCGGCCCATATCTATGTCATCCCCGGCCCATATCTATGTCATCCCCGGCCCCGACCGGGGATCTAAGCTCTCCGTGGGCGAGGTTGGTAGCCCCCGGGGCAACCATTTACACGTTTTCGGCCCTTTTTGTGCATTTCGTTGCCCATTTGGTCAACGAACAACACGAAATCGGCCTTTTTTGCGCGTTTCATTGCCCGGAAGGCCGCTTGTACTTTCGGAAGTCCTTTGCCCGGAGGAATTGATTGACAAGATAGGCCGATATCCCAAGCGCATCCGCTATAGACTCTGGGGAAAGGCCGTATTTGTCTGACAGAACAACACATAACCGTCCCTTGTCAATGCCGTCCAGACTTGACAGTGGCTTACCCTCAAACTCTGTTCTCAAGACAGAGCCGACAATTTCGTTAACCTCCCGCCTGTCAAACTCAATCTCCTCTCCCACCGATCTGGAAATGCTCACAAATGACTCGTAATCCTTGACAAGCCTGGTCTGATAATCCTTCGGTCCCCTGAACAGTTTCCTGACAAGGCTTTGATCCACAAATGAGACAGGAAGAAGGCCAAGGACAGGATGGAACTGCCAATGAGCCGGTATATCGGCACGTGTTCCCGTCCATCGCGCCAATTCTCTTGCCGACATATCTTTTGCCTTTTTCCCATCCAGAAGGTTGCCTAGTATGGAATAATTGAGGTAGGTACTGCACCAGGGCCAGCCGCCGGGTACGGCAAACTGTTTCTCATAATGGTTTCTGGCAATATACAGGATGAGCGAGCGCATCTGGTCTTTATCCTTTACAGGCTCCAGTTTGAAACTGTATTCTTCCGGCAGGGGCCTGTATCCATCGGCCTCAAGCATCTTGTTCAATTTGCGCTTGAGGTAGCCGAAAGCCTCCAGGGCAGCCTCCCCGGTGCCGCTCATTATGATATGGATGTGGTTCGGCATCAGCGTGAAATCATATATGACAATGGAGTATTTCAGTGAAATCAGTCCGATGAGAACCATCCCATAAGCATATTGGGCTATGGTGTTGAAAATGCTTCCTTCCTTCCACCCGTCTGTGCAGAAGTGATAGTATCCTTTACCTAGTGCGCGGTATTTTTCCCGCGATTTTCTATATGTTTTCATATTGCAAAGGTGAAAAAAGTTATCCGTTTCATTCGTGTTGAAACGGATAACTTGCAAAATGGCCTCAGAACATCTTCCAGAGGCGTTTTTATTTGTAAAAAGATTTAAGAAGCCGCATTTTTTGCACAAAGATGTGCTCTTCCGGATAAAATCATCGGCCCCCGAAGCCGCAGTAGTCGGCGTAGACGTCGCGGACTACGTCGTCCCAATTGAGGTAGAGGTCACGGCGGGCGGCGGCGCTGACACGGGCGTAAGCGGCGTCATCGGCCATAATGTCCATTATGGTGCGGGCATAGTTCTCCTCCCCCGGGGCCGAAACATAACCGTTCACTCCGGGCGTAACCGTGGCCGCAGTCCTGGCGCCCTCCAGAAACACCGTGGGAGTGCCCTGGCAGGCCGCTTCAATCTGGACGAGGGAGTTGGCGTCGTAGAGCGACGGGAACAGGAAAAGTTTGGCGCGGGAGTAGAGTTTTTCAAGCATCGGCCTGTCCGTGAGGCCGCACATTACAACTTCTTCCGTAAGGCCTTCCGCGGCTACAACCTCCGCAAGGGCTTCCTCGTCCTGGCCCCGGCCGGCAAAGAGCATACGGAAATTCTTGAGCCCCATTGCCTTGGCTTTTGCAAGGGCCCTTACCGTAAAGTCTATGTTCTTTATGAAGTTGATGCGGCCCACAAAGAGAAATACGGTGGCATCTTCCGGGATTCCGAACGTGCGGTTCACCACTGCCGCCGCTTCTTCCGGGTTTTCAACAGGCATATGGTCAGTTGCATTGAGACGCACTTTACAGGGTGCTGTAAGGCCATATTCGGCCTGATACAACTCCTTGATTCCGGCGTTTACGGCCCAGCACTCGTCGCAGGCATTGAAAACCCGCATAATGCTGTCCAAAGCAACGTTGACTGCCGGTTTGAACTTGAGCGGTTTCTCAAAATCCTGCTTGTACTGACTGTGGAGCGTTGCCACAACAGGCAGCCGGTGAATCTTGCCATACAGCACGCCGGCAAGTCCCACTGAGAACGGCGAATGTATATGGACAAGGTCTATCCCGCTCTTTATCAGGCGGGCTTCAAACAGCGGATCCAGCGCGGGCGTAGGGACGTCGTAGTCGTTATTGATGAGCGGGAAGGAATTGCAGCGGACCACTTTGTAGGGAAGTTTTGCATCCTCCTCTTTACTGTAACCGCGGGTTTCCGGGCAGAAGACCACAACATCGCAATACTTTATGAGCCGGCGGGCATAATTGTCCACCACCTTTATGACACCGTCAACCATCGGGTACCAGGTGTCAATGAAAAGACCAACTTTTTTCATACCGCAAAGATACTGCTTTTTGCCGGGTCTGGTGCCACCTTCCGGGCAATGAAACGCGTAAAAAGGGCCGAAAACGTGTTTTTCGTTGACCAAATGGGCAACGAAATGCACAAAAACGGCTTAAAACGTGTAAATGGTTGCCCGCGGATAGTGTTTCTTTCCAATTATTTGCATATATTTGTACCCCGGTTAGATCTTAATCGGGATTTTTATGTCCAAATGCTTACAGGATGCAAGCCTCCGTCATGTTGGCCTGCTGGATGACACAAGTATATATCAGCTGCACTCAAGGCAGTTTTCAAACCGGTATTTCATCATAAGCAATCAAGGGGCCCGCAGACTTATGGCATTCCCTGAAGTCGTGGGATATGATTCCTACCTGTCAATGCTTCCCGCTACCGTCGCCGCCCTCCGCCATTTGTTCCAACAAGGCCAGGGCGGCGATGTTGATATACTCACTATCCTTCGCGGCGGCCTGAATTACCCAATAGAAGAGGCCTGCTACCGCTGCGGCATAAGGGTGAGGGACATCCATTTCCTCTCCTGTGAAAGGATTATCGAAGACCATATCATCACCGGGCTTGACATCAAATATGAGAAACTTCGCGTGAAGAAGGACTGCACCCTTGTGATTGGAGACATAATTGCCACCGGAGATACCCTGAGGCTATGCCTGGACCAGGTTGTAGACCGTTTCAGGCGCCGCGGCGGCAGCATCCGGAAGATTGTCTTTTTCACAATCGGAGGCACACGGGCAATAGAACTGATGGAGGCCAAAAGGGAGGAAATCAGGAAGGTGTTCCCGGAATTCGAGGGCTTTGAATGCTTCTTCTACGAGGGAATCTTCACGGTCTACACCGGCACCGGAGCCACGGGCATCAACGTCCCGGACATTGACTTTGGCTGGAAGGACGGAGCCGTCTCACCGGAGTTCAGAAGGTTTGTACTGGACCACCCCTACTCCATCCTTGAGAAGTGTATAATCTACGACGGCGGAGCGCGCCGCTATGAGATCCCCGTCCACTTCAAGGAAGCCCTTGAATATTGGGAAGGCATCTGGGGGCGGGCCGATCTCATCGACCCATCGGCCATGGTTGGAGAAAAACTTGGCTATGACGCCCCCTTAAGTTTTAAGACCTGGCTTGAACTGAATCATTTCAAGGAACTCAAAGACAGCTCTCTGGAGCAGCTCTGGGCCGATGAAATAGCCCTCCTTGAGAACTCCGCGGCACTGTCCCTTGAGACAATTGCCGGGCAGCGCATAAACGCAATCAACACAATACTACAGCAATATGAATAAGAAAACAGGAGCAGACATCGACTACACAAACAAGCCGGTGGACAAACAGGGACGAAAGAGCAACCTGAGTATGTTTATGGTAATGCTGGGCTTTACCTTCTTCAGCGCCAGCATGTGGGTGGGGCAGCAACTGGCCGCAGGCCTTAATTGGTGGGACTTCATCTGGGCCCTCCTCCTTGGCGGCCTCATCCTTGCGGCCTATACCGGCGCCCTGGGTTGGATCGGCGCAGAAAGCGGCCTCTCGCTGGATATGCTTTCCAGAAGAAGGAGCTTCGGCACAAAGGGAAGCTGGCTTCCAAGCGCCATGATCAGTTTCACCCAGACAGGTTGGTTCGGCGTGGGCCTTGCGATGTTTGCCATTCCAGTGGCAAAGGAGCTCCTGGGCCTTGAGGTTACCCCCGACAGCATGCCCTGGCAGGGATATCTTCTGGTTGCAATTGCCGGTATCCTTATGACCGCAAGCGCATACTTTGGCATCAAGAGCCTTACCATTGTCAGTTACATCGCCGCTCCCGCCGTGGCAATGCCTGGCACCGTGGCAATGATACTGGCTATCAGGCACGGAGACGCCGGCCTTGTGGAGCAGTTCGCTAAGGGCTCAAAGGACCTTGGAATCATAGCCGGAGCGGGGCTTGTTGTGGGCAGTTTCGTATCCGGAGGAACGGCAACGCCAAACTTCACCCGCTTCGCGAAGAGCGCAAAAGTAGGCCTCTGGACCACTGTGATAGCCTTTTTCATCGGCAACAGCCTGATGTTCCTCTTCGGTGCCGTCTCAAGCATCTATGTTGGGGGTAACGACATCTTTGAGGTGATGCTCAACCTGAATCTCTTCTACCTTGCAGTGCTTGTTCTTGGCCTCAACATCTGGACCACCAACGATAACGCCCTGTACACCGCAGGCCTTGGCCTTTCCAATATCTTCGGCCTGAGCAAGAAGACCATGGTCATAATCTCCGGTATCATCGGCACGGTAGCCGCCGTATGGCTCTACTGGAACTTCTGCGGCTGGCTCAACGT
>CACXNH010000020.1 GCA_902768955.1 uncultured Bacteroidia bacterium
ATACAAAAAAGATTGCAGAACGCCAAATAAATTTAGTGCTCTGCAACTTTTTTCATCGGCCTTATGGCCTATTCAGAGGGGTTTTTCAGCGGCCTCTTTTATGCGGCCAACCTCGCCCAATACATATGCCGTACAGCATGTTGAGAGGGCATTTCAGCGGGCGGGGTTGGTTACATTTAAATCAGCCTCGCCCAATAAAAGTACCGGCTGGTACTCAACGCAAACAAAAATGCCCTAAAGCGTGTACGGTCAGTACCGGCGGGTTCTCAACGCGAACAGAAATGCCCTGAAACATGTATGGCCAGTACCGAGGAGGTTGTTGGACCTGGTCCAACTGCAGGCCGGACAAGCCAGGATGTCAAACTTACAAAACGGGAAAAGGAAGTGGTCCGCCTTCTCATGGAAGACAAGAGCACCAAGATGATTGCCGATAAAATGGGTGTGAGTTATGAAACAATTGTCTGGTACCGTAAGCGCCTCCTTGCCAAACTGGATGTACACACCTCCACCGCCCTCATCGCCGAAGCAATGAATCGGGGGCTGTTGAATTAGGAAAAGATTGTCAGAACCCCGGGTTCATCACCAAAAGGAGTTTTTCAATTCCGCTTTTTGACAGTTCTATTACCCTTGAGCGGCCGTCCGGGGATAAAAGTGTGCATGTGCGTTCCTGGGCATTCAGGCGGCTCACGAGTTGCAGGTTCACTATGGTGCTGCGGTCTGCCCGGACAAACGGCGGGTTTTCAAGACGCCTTTCCAGAGACAGCAGACTTTCCAGAATAAGGTCTTCGCCGTCAAACGTGACAAGTTTTGAGTAGTTGCCATCGGCCTGGATTGCGGCAATGTCTCCGGGCTCCGCGAAAATCATGCTTCCAACGGCCTTGAAGCCTATTTTTGTATTTGCCAATGCCTCTTCAGAGGCGCGGTTGGATATCTTTGCCATGGCGTGGGAAAGCTCAGCCTTGCCTATCGGCTTCACCAGATAATCCACGGCCGAGAGCTTGATTGCGCTCATGAGGTACTTGCTGTCGGAGTATGCGGTTGTGAAAATCACGTACGGCAGGGTGATGGTCTGCCTGAGCTCTTCCAGCAGTGAAATTGAGTTCTGCCCCCGCAGCTGGATGTCCAGGAACAGAAGTTGAGGCCGATGCAGCAGGATACTGTCCCGTGCGCTCTCATAGCTGTCACAGGCATCCACTACCTCTATTACAGGGTAGTCCTGCAGCTTTTGAAGCAAGGTAAGTCGCGGCAGGCGCTCGTCTTCCACAACTATGGTTTTAAGTCTTTTTGTCATTCTTAACTAAAATTGAAACCCTTCCGGGACCCAGGTCTCAAAGCGGGTGCCGGCCGGATGGCCTCCGGCATCGGCAAGGTCTATAACCTGCTGGACAATATGGTGTCTGTTGGAACGGTTGTACAGTTCTATCTGCTGCTGAAGGATACTGAGCCCCTGTTTGGTGGAATGGCCGCCGGACATAGCCGCACGTATTCGCCCTACTCCGTCATCGGCCACGGATACCAGAATGCCATCCAAGCCGCCTCTTGTCTCTCTGGAAACATTTACATGTATATGCCCCGTTCCGTTTTTGGCCGATATCCCGTGTTTGATGGCATTCTCGCAGTAGGTATGAAGAAGCATGGTGGGAAGAAGTGCTTCCCTGTCCACGTCCGGGGCCACGTTGACATCGTACTCCAACTGCTCACCGTAACGCAGTTTTTCCAGTTCCAGATAACCCCTGACGTAATCCACTTCTTCGGCCACGGTGCGGGCCGGCCGCTCTATGTCTGAGAGCGTCCGGTTTGTGAAGTCGGAGTACAGTTTCAGGTAATACGAGGCTTCTTCGGCCGAATTGTTCATGACAAAGTATTCGATGCCGGACAGTACGTTTGCGTGGAAGTGGGGGATGGACTTTAGGCGTACCGACCTCAGCTGCAGCTCCTTAAGCTGCTTCTCACGTTCCAGCTCCTCCATCTTCCTGCGTGAAGCCCGTTTTTCAAAGTGCCGTGCTGCCATCCATACGCAGAAGGAGAGCAGAGCCGCAGCCAAAACCCAGAGCCACCAGTTCTGCCACCACGGGCGGGGACCTGGGATGAAGGTGGATTCCCGGTTGTCTTCCAGGAGCTTTTCAGGGTGGAAAGACGTCATCTCTTCCAGACCGGCCAGCCATATGGTCCCGTCGGGGGCTTCCGCCATTGGCGCGGCAAGAGGTTCCACGGTTGTGAACCCGTTGAAGGAGTCAAACCAATGGGAATCATCGGCATATCCCCGGTCATCCAGACGTGCGACAAGCAGGCCGTCGACGGCCGCCACAACCAAATACCCCTGCCGGGAAATGTGGATTGAACGGATTTCGTGGCCGGAGACCGGAAGTTCCGTCATTTTACGGATTTGCCCTTTTTTGATCACAAAAAGGGAATCGCCTTCGGCAAAGCAGACAGTGCCTTTTTCATCGGCAGTCATGGCGGTGATGACAAGTGTGGAGGGTGTGCTCCTGACTTTGCGTATGGTGTGTGGCTCCTCAAGGCAGTACAGACCGGGGTTACCACTTACCCACAGGCGCCCCTCCCCGTCCTCTACCACGCACCAGGGGTGGACAATCTGCGTGGTGAGGGTATCGGTAATGCCCGTATGCGTATCATAGGAAAGAACGGCCGAACGCGTGCCGATGATAAGTTTTCCTCCGGCGGCCGATACAAAGCGGTAGCGGTCATAGGGAAGGCCGATCCACTTCATGGAGTGCCCGCTGACGGCCGCAATATCACCGTTTCCGGCCATATAGACCGTTCCGTCCAGGGCGGCGGCGCCGGGAGCATAGAAATTGTCATCTTCCCGGCTTATGACCTCTCCGCCGGCCAGGATTTTTCCGTTGAGGGTTCCCATGACCGGACTGTCACCGCTGAATGCGAGTGCACGTACTATATCGTTGTCGTCGTCCAGCGAATGGTTGATGATGTTGCAATGGAAAAAGCAGTAGGCTCCCTGGTATGTGGCGGCCCACAGGCGGTCCCATCTGTCCACTAAGATGCCCCTGATGAGGTTGAAGCCCGACACCAGACGGTGGAGTTCCCCGTCATACATCCAGATGGTGTGGGCGTCGGCAATGTATATCTGCCCGCGTGAGTTCTGCCTGACGGAAAGGCCGTAATCCGGATTGGGGAACCGGAATGGATGGGCAAGGGAGAGGCTGTCATTATTCACGGTCCAGATGCCGTCTCCGGCAAAGGTTGCAAGCCCTTCTTCCGTCCGGATGAGAGCGTAGATATCGGCCTTGCGGGTGAGAAGGCGGATTTCGTCGTTCACCGCCACAAAAAGTCCTTCGGAGGTGGGGACGTATATACCTGTGGAGTCCACGTACATTTTCCGGTCCGGAGTCATCTTGTCCAACAGCGGGAGGTCCAGTACGGGGGCCATTTCATCGGCCTCCAGCCTTGCAAGGACACGCCCCTTCTCAAGGCGGTCTTCAAGGAGTATGTAACCCGGGGGAAGGTCCGCGGCGTTAAAATTGTTCAGTAGCAGCTCCCCGTCAGGGTCTATGGGTTGCATCCAGGCTTTGTCTCCGCGCACGGTCCACTGCCGTACAAAGCCAAGGGCACGTACCTTCCCGTCCACTTCCTGGAAACTCACAATGTTCTCCCTCCGTCCTTTGAGAAAAGGGGAGAGAGACCTGCCGTCGTAACGGACAAAACCGGAAAGCGTACCTATATAGATATAGCCGCGGGAGTCCTGCCATACGGCTTCCGTCTGCATTTGCGGCAGGCCGTCCAGCGTAGTGAAACGCCGGTAACTGAGCGAATGTTCCAGATTGTCCGCCGCGGCCTGCAGGCAGAAGGCTGCAGCCAGCAGCAAGGCAATACAATATGAGAGAGGCTTTTTCACTGCTGCAAATTTATAAAAATTGTAACGTAAAACTGCCGTATCTGGCTAATTGTCAGTAACTTTTTTTGCTTCGTCAACGCAGCGGGGGGCTTCGTCATCCGCAGGGGATGATTCGTCAAAAAGGGCCTTCCGGAGGGCTCTGGAGTGGTATAATCTTCATATATTTGGGCGAACCAGAATAGTAAAGCCATGAAATCTGCTACTCTCAAGATGCTGACGGCCGGTGTAGCCATAGGCACTTTCCTCTTTTCCTGTGAAAAGGCTCCGGACATCCCGGATGTCCCCGATGTTTCCAAAGTGGAAGTAACCGAAATCTCCCTGAACCATACCAGCGAATCCGTCAAGGTAGGTGAGACTCTCCAGCTCGCCGCCACCCTCAAACCGGACAACGCTACCGACAAAACCGTTATTTGGTATACCCTGGAGCCCAAGGTGGCCAACGTCTCGGAGAGCGGCCTGGTGAAAGGCCTTGAACCGGGATCGGCCGTTGTGGGCGCCAAAACCGCCAACGGACTTACCGCAGAATGCGAGATAGTGGTGTGGAGCGACGAAGGCCCCGGCCCCGGAGGGTATGTGGACATTACCGGCATAACGGTAACACCCTCTGAAGCGGAAATAAACGTGGGAGAGACAGTAAGACTCTCGGCCACAGTAGCCCCAGACAACGTAACTGACAAAACCGTCTATTGGCGTTCCTCCAGCACCTCCACGGCATCTGTGACCAGCGACGGAAATGTCACCGGCGGCAAGGCCGGTACAGCCACCATCTATGCCTACAGGCAAACGCTCCAGGGACAGGAAGTCTCCGGCACCTGCACGGTTACCGTAGTCCAGAAAGTGAGCACCATTGCCCTAAACATTTATAGCGCTCACCTCGTCGTCGGAAACACCATAACGCTCTATCCTACGGTTACTCCGGAGGATGCTCCATCGGCCAAATCTCTGGAGTGGAAGAGCTCCAATGAGAGCGTGGCTACCGTGGATGCCACGGGCAAGGTTACGGCTCTCGCTTTGGGACAGGCCGATATCACGGTCTCGGCCGACGGCATCTCCGCGGGGTGCACCGTCACGGTAGAGCCTGTCTCCGGCGGCAACGAAGGAACCGGTGAAGAAGATTGGAAGTAACCATTAAAGATTGAAAGCCATGAAAAAGACTATATATATTCTTTCTGCATTTCTTACCCTTGCAGCCTGTGCCCGCGAGGAAGTACCCGTGGAGGAGGAATCCCCCTTCTTTACCATCCGTGCCACCGGTGAAGGCAATCCCACCAAAACCGTCCTTCAGGAGGATGGCGCCATCTTCTGGGAAGACGGCGACGCCATCAAAGTGTACTTCTTGGACGAGGAAAAATTCACCGCGTCCCTCAGCGCCCCGTCCCAGACAGCCGATTTTACCGGCAGCATGCGCTACGACACCTACACTTGGATAGAGGGCGGGTATGATCTCTGGGCAATGTATCCCTATGAGGCGGCAGGACGGATGCAGCGGAACAGCTACATGGAAACGGCCGTCCCATATATACAGACGGCCACTGCAGGCACTTTTGACAGGACAGCTTTCATCTCCTGCGCCCATACCATGGTCCATGCTCCCAAGGAATCCTTTGAGACACTCACTTTCTACAACCTCTGCGGCGGTGTGAAATTCTCCATCAGGGAGGAGGGCGTGGAAAAGGTGGTCCTCTTTGCCAACGGCGGTGAAAAAATTGCCGGGCAGGTGCTTGTAACTTTTGACGACGACGGCAAGCCCTATTGCTATATCCCGGCATCCGTCTCGGAATTCGGCCCCCAGGAGGAATATAGCCGCATCGAACTCCGTGCCCCGGATGGAAAGACCTTTGAGAATGGCAAGTGGTACTGCATCGCCTGCCTCCCGGGTACGCTGGAGCAGGGTTTCACCCTTCGCTTTACCAAGAAGGTTAACGGACTGGAAGTTTCGGCCGGAGAATACATCCACCGTGAGCCAGTTACCGTCAAGCGTGCAGTATGGGGCAAGGTGGGTGATGCCGACGAAGGTGACATCTATACCGTACAGCTGGCCGACAACACCATCATCTACACCACTGATAACGGCCTTCCCGCAGGCTGCAAGACGGAAGGCTCCGGATTTGACGAGAACGGAGATCCTGTCCCCGAGGGCTTCTTCACCCAGGAAGGCATCGTGAGCCATGTTTATGATGCCGACAATGACCGCTACATTCTGGTCTTTGACGACAAGGGTACGGGAGAACTGCCGAGGTATTTCTATTCCTGCAAGAACCTGGTTTCCGTGCAGCTTCCGGGCAACATCAGCGCCATCGGGGATTTTGCCTTTTACGACTCTTCGCTGAAGAGCATCGCATTTCCTCCCCGCCTCAATGCCATCGGCGCAGGCGCTTTCTCCTATACTCCTCTGGAAGAGGTTACACTCCCGGACAATGCCATGACCTTCGGCAAAGGAGTATTCAGCGGATGCTGGAAACTCACCTCCATCAATATTCCCGCCGGGACAAAACAGATTGGAGACTGGATGTTCTCCAATTGCTCCGCTCTCAAGAAGCTGGAATTGCCTTCTTCGGTGAAACTCATCGGCGAGTATGCCTTCTCAGGTACCGGCTTCACCTCTTTTGTGATTCCGGATTCCGTCACTGCTATATGGCAGGGGGTCTTCTACGGCTGCCAGAATCTTGAGGAAGTTACATGGTCCAAGGGGTATCAATATGTAAGCAATTATGCTTTCAAGAACTGCGAGCGCCTATGCTCCGTTACACTGCATGACGGTATTTCAAATATCGGCAAGGAAGCTTTCTATAACTGCGGCAAGATTTCTTCCATAGACTGGCCGTCTTCTCTGGAATATATCGGCGAATATGCCTTTGTGTATTCAGGCATTCAGGAGGCTGTTCTGCCGGAAGGATTCAGGGGGATGGGAGACAACGCCTTTGCCGGCAGCGGTCTTAAAAAGTTGGTCCTTCCTTCATCCGTTACGGAGATCGGCACCTTCAATCTCTTCGCAGATTGCACTAAACTGGAAGACGTGACCCTTCCTTCCACGCTCACCAAAATCACTTCCAGCGGCGTATTCTCCGGCTGCACCAGCCTGAGGTACATCGACTTGCCGGAAGAACTCAGCGTGCTTGGCTACTGGACCTTCCAGAACAGCGGCCTGGAATCCTTCACATTGCCGAAGAATATCAATGTAGTAGTGGAGAGACTGCTTGCGGGTTGCGAGAAACTTACGGAAGTGAATCTGCACGAGGGCATTACCCTCATCCAGGGCGGAGCATTCTATGGCTGTTCTTCACTGGAAAGCATTCTTCTCCCTTCCACGCTTACGGAACTCAGGGACAACGCTTTCACAAACACCGCACTCAAAGAAATCTCCATTCCGGAGAGCGTTACTGAAATGGGAGCCGGCACTTTCTCGGGCTGCCGCTGCCTGAAGAAGGTGAATGTCCCTTCCGGTGTCACCGCAATAAAGAGATATCTTTTCAGCGAATGTACAGCTCTTGAGGAACTTACCCTTCCGGAAAGCATCAAATCCATCGGCTACAGTGCCTTCAACAGCACCAACCTGAAGGATTTCACGCTTCCTTCCACCGTGGAGGCGATTGAGGCTGAGGCGTTTTACAGGTCTGCCCTTGAAAAGCTGACTATCCTCGCCGCTACGCCTCCCCATACCCCCGGCGCGGATATCAGCTCCAACTTCCTGCCCCGCCGCTTCGACTTTGAAATCCGCGTCCCTTCCGGCTCCGTGGACGCCTACAAGGAGGCCGAAGGCTGGAGCAACTATGCCGATATAATATCGGCCATAGAGTAATATTTGCCCGGCTTAAAGTGAATTTGGCTATTCAAGCATCAGGGTGCGGAGGTCGTCAATGTCTTTCTGGGATACTCCTATTGAAAGAAGGTAGGCTTCCGCACGCTGCTTGAAGCTCACGGAGGTGTCGAAATCCGCTGCTCCAAGGGCCTTGCCGCCCAGGCTCCAGATGGTGTTGCTTTTTTGCGGTTTTTTGTGTATTTTTACAGGATAAATCACAATTAATCGAATGGAACGCAAAATCAAGACTATCGGCATTCTGACCTCCGGAGGAGACGCCCCGGGAATGAACGCCGCCATCAGGGCCATTACCCGTACGGCCCGCTACCACGATATGAACGTGATCGGCATAATGAGGGGTTATCAGGGACTCATTGAGAAAGAGTTCGTAAAGTTCACCTCGTCTTCCGTTTCAAACACCATCCAGAGGGGGGGGACCATCCTCAAGACCGCACGCTGCGGGGCTTTCATGACTGCCGAAGGCCGCAAGGCAGCCTATGAGAATATGGTAGAGGCCGGAATCGACGCCCTTGTGGTGATTGGCGGCAACGGCTCCCTCACGGGTGCCCAGCTGTTTGCAAGGGAGTATGACATCCCTATCATCGGCCTTCCCGGAACTATAGACAATGACCTTTACGGCACGGACTCCACCATTGGTTATGACAGTGCCCTCAATACTATTGTAGAGTGTGTGGACAAAATCCGTGACACCGCAAATTCCCATGACCGCATCTTCTTCATAGAGGTTATGGGCCGTGACGCCGGCTTCCTTGCCCAGAACAGCGCAATAGCTTCCGGCGCTGAGGCCGCCATCATCCCTGAGGGAAAGACGGATGTTGACCAGCTTGCAGAATTCATAGAAAGGGGCAAGCGTAAATCCAAGAACAGCGCAATAGTGCTTGTTTCAGAATCGCAAAAAGACGGCCACGGCGGGGCAATGTACTACGCACAGCGTATCAAGAACGAGTATCCCCAGTTTGACGCCCGCGTAACAATCCTCGGTCACCTCCAGAGGGGCGGCACCCCTTCCGCGTATGACCGCATTCTTGCCTCCCGTATGGGCTATGCCGCAATAGAGGCGCTCCTTGAAGGCCAGCGAAACATTATGGTGGGCATAAAGAACGACGAAATAGTGTACGTTCCCATCTCCCGCGCCATCAAGATGGACAAGCCCATCAACACGGAACTGATCTCCGTTCTCAACGTCCTTTCAATGTAATGATATACGGTCTCTGGTTAAGGCTAAGGCACCTTGCCTACAATAAGGGCTGGAAAAAGAGTTTCAAGGCCGATGTCCCCACAATCTGCGTGGGGAACATCACAGTTGGCGGAACCGGCAAAACCCCTCACGTGGAGATGCTCCTGAGGCTTCTCATGGTAAGTGACCGCTGGGGCTTCAAGCCCCTTGCCGTGCTTTCCAGGGGGTACAAGCGCAAGTCCCGCGGCTTCCAGATAGTGCGGCCGGATTCATCGGCCTCATTTGCCGGGGATGAACCCCTCCAGATAGCCCGGAAGTTCCACGGCGTCACGGTGGCGGTGGACAAAAACAGGGTGGAGGGCTGCCAGAAGCTTTCCGGAGCAGATCTCATTGTACTTGACGACGCCTTCCAGTACCGCCGTCTCATCCCCGGATTGAGCATAGTGCTGATGGATTTCAACAGGCCGGTATATGAAGACAGGCTTCTCCCTTACGGCAAACTCCGTGACCTTCCTTCCAGGCTTTATGAGGCCCATATAGTGATTGTCTCAAAATGCCCCCCGGAGCTTGACAGCTGGACGCGTCAGGAGATAAGGCGAAAACTTAACCTGAAACCGGAGCAGAAGCTGTTTTTCACTTATCTCAAATACTCCTCCCCGGAGCCCGTGTTCCCTGAGGCCGACCCCCGTTACACATACTCCAGCAAGGTTGTCCTGGTGTCCGGAATAGCCAATAACGTGCCCCTGAGGAACCACCTTTCAGATTCATACAAGATAGTAAAGCGCCTTGAATACCCGGACCATCATCGTTTTGGGAAGGCCGATATCCGTGCCATGGCGGCAGCCGTGAAGGAAAATCCCACGGCGTGTATGATGACAACAGAGAAGGACGCCCAGCGCCTCCGGGAAGTCAAATCCGTCCCGGATTCCCTGAAACAGCGCCTTTTCTACCTGCCCATAGAGGCCGCCTTCATCTCCGGGGAAGATGAGAAGGCTTTTGTGGAAGTTTTGGATAACTTATGACTTTATACCTTACCGGCAGCCCAACAAGATTTGGGGAAGATCACTTTACGGAGGACAACGGATTCCTTTCCGATGTAAAGGCTTCCCTTTTGCGCGTCACCGGCCCCGGCCGGAAGCCGCGGGTGCTGCTTGTAAGCGCCGCCCCCGACGACAAAGGCTTCACGGACTCGGTAGAAAAGGGGATGGGCCTCTGCATCCACCGCTCCGGAATTGAGACTGATAGCATCGTGATGCTGGACCGCCACAACGCATCTCAAACCGCCCGCCTGGTGGGGGAATCGGACTGGGTGATCCTTTGCGGCGGGCATGTGCCCACCCAGAACCGTTTCATTAATGAAATCGGCCTTAAGGATATACTGAAGAGTTTTGACGGTGTCATTATGGGCTGCAGCGCCGGGTCAATGAACTGTGCCGGAATGGTTTATTCCCATCCGGAACTTCCCGGAGAAGCCACAGACCCTCAGTATAAGAGATGGCTCAGTGGCCTTGGCCTTACGGACATCCAGCTCATACCCCACATGGAGCAGGTCCGCTGGGCTAGCGTGGACGGTCTCCGTCTTTTTGAAGACATTGCCTTCCCCGACAGCTGGGGGCACCGTTTCTACACTTTCCGTGACGGCGGTTACGTGAAAGTTGAAAACGGCCGCAGCACCCTCTACGGGGAGGCGTTTGAAATATCCCGCGGAGCCATGCGCCGCGTATCAGAAGAAAACAAAACATACTCATTTATGAACCTCATATTCATTTCCCCCCATTTCCCGGACACCTACTGGCATTTCTGCGCCGGGGCAAAGGCCAACGGAATCAACGTCCTTGCTATTGCAGACCAGCCCTACGAGAACCTCTCCTGGGAGCTCAAACAAAGCATTTCAGACTATTACAGGGTACAAAACCTGGAAGACTACGGTGAGGTGTACCGCGCAGTTGCGTGGTTTGCCCACAAGTGGGGAAAGATAGACTGGCTGGAGTCCAACAATGAGTGGTGGCTGGAGCAGGATGCCCGCCTGAGGACGGACTTCAACATAACAACCGGCATCAAGACAGACCATATAGCGGCCATCAAGAACAAGTCCGAGATGAAAAAGTACTACGCTCTTGGCGGCATCCCCACGGCCCGTCAGATAAAGGGCGCGGAAGGTCCTGCCAAGATCAGGGCCTTCGTGAAGAAAACCGGTTACCCCGTAATTGCCAAACCGGACAACGGAATGGGCGCCGGCGGCACCACAAAAATGTGTGGCGCAGAGGATCTTGAGCAGTGGCTGGAGCATCACGCCAAGGATATGGGCTACTATGTGATCGAGGAATTCATAACAGGCCTTCTGATAAGCTACGACGCTATTTTCAACTCAAAGGGGGAGGCTATCTTCGAGAACAATACCGTGTTCCCCACTCCCGTTATGGAGATAGTCCACGGCAACCTTGACTGCTGCTACTGGACCAACAAGACCGTTCCCGCAAAACTCTCGGAGATAGGCCGCCGTACGGTGAACGCATTCGGCATAAAGAGCCGCTTCGTACACCTTGAATTCTTCCAGCTGGACCGTGACCGCGAAGGCCTTGGCAAGAAGGGAGACTATGTGGGCCTGGAGGTGAATATGCGCCCGCCGGGAGGCTACACCCCCGATATGATGAACTTCGCCCACAACACTGACGTCTACCAGATCTGGGCCGATATGGTTGCCTTCGACGAGGCCCGTAAGCCCCTTGGGGACAGTTCTTACATAGGCTATGTGGGCCGCCGTGACAACCATCAGTACAGGCACTCACACCAGGACATCCTGGATAAGTACGGCCCCGCCGTATGCATGGCAAGCCGTGTCCCGTATGCCCTCTCCGACGACCTTGGGGACAACTGCTACATCGTGCGCCTTGAGAAAAAGGCCGACATTGACTCCTTCTTCAAGTTTGCCACAGAATAACGTTCTGTGGGAAAAAAATGTTAAATTTGCGTTATGTTATAATTAATACGCTATGAAGAAAGGTTTGGTATTATTGGCAGTGGCCGCATTGACAGGGTTCTCTCTGCAGGCAAAAACCATAGACCGCGGCCTTGGAAATCCAAGGTCCGTCTACATCCCCAAAGGCTCCGTCCAGTTTGGGGTTTCAGGCGGCTATAACAAGCTTAACGCCGGAGGTGTCAACTCCAGTACGGGCGCCACTTTCCTGGGCCTTGTGGATATGATTCAGGGAGACATAACCTTTGCCAATGCATCGGCCTTCGTGAGCGGATTCCTGGCAGACAATATCTCTCTGGGAGCACGGTTTGGCTATGGTCATACGGCCGTGAACCTTGACAACGCCTCCCTGCTGTCCCAGATTAATTTCTCCAACAAGCACGTGGATGTAATGAGCTTTACGGGCTCCATTGCCTGCAGGGCGTATCTCCCGCTGTTCAACAGCAAGTTCTTCGCGCTCTTTGCCGAAGGCCGCCTGAGTGGCAAGATGGGATATAACAAGAATTATTCGCAGTATGAAAAGGGCAAGGCCGGCACTTATGCCGATGTCTATACCGTCTCCCTTGGCCTGTATCCCGGAATAAGCATGTTCGTTACGGACAATATAGCCGTGGAAATCTCCCTTCCTCTTGTAGAAGGCGGGTTCCAGTGGGACAAACAGCTCACGGACGGGGTCAATGAAAGCTTCTTGAACCGCGGTTTTGCGCAGTTCCAGCCCGGTATCCTTGGTCTTAACATAGGTGTCAGTTTTTGTTTCTAGCATATCATGAAAAGAATCCTCATAATCCTTTGCGCCCTGCTTGCACTTGCGGGCTGCTCCAAACAGTGGAATGACCTTGTCCCCCCGAATGAAGCCAAGGGCGAAAACGTAAAACCAGATGACCCCAAGGATGATCCTAAGGAAGATCCTAAAGATGATCCTAAGGAAGACCCCCAGGACAATCCTCAGGATCCCCAGGATGACCCTCAGGATGATCCACCCGCTCCCAAGGAAGGCCCCCAGCTCTACAATATGAACTTCGACCTCTGGTCCAAGGGCGGGAAAAAAGAGGACTGTTGCTACGGGGAAGATGCAACGGATGCCGAAAAGGCCGTATGGGGAAGCGCCAACGGCACCACGCAGGCTCTGGGATATCCTACGGTAGGTCCGGAAGACACCTTCCTTGCCGTGACGGGAGAAGGCAAGAGGGCCCTTAAACTCCAGACCCAGGGTATGTCCCTGCTCTTTGGAGCCATCAAGAAAATGGCTGCCGGAAGCATCTTCAACGGCTATACCGGAGACATTGACATCATGAAGATGAGCGCCAAGATTTTCTGGGGCATCCCTTTCAGTGACCGTCCGGTATCCCTGGAGGGTTATGCATGCTACAAGCCCGGCAGCATTGACTGGACCCAGGATCCCTACAAGAGCCACGAAGGCCAGCTGGACAACGGCCACATCTTTGTCATCCTGTCCGATTGGGAACAGCCCTTCGAGGTAAGCCCGCCCGACAAACTCTTCAGCCCCGATGACCCGGCAGTCATAGGTTACGGCAAAGTGGTGTTTGACAAGAAGATGGATGCCTATGAGACTTTCAAGGTAGATATTGAATATAAGTCGGAGCGCACTCCCAAATATCTGGCAATAGTTGCCTCCTCCAGCGCCCTTGGAGACTATTTCACCGGCTCTGGTTCTTCTGTCCTCTATCTTGACGAACTAAAATTCAACTACTAGGATGCAGGAAAAATCAGGACGCGTGGCCCAGGTGGTAGGGCCTGTGGTTGATGTTCACTTCGATATATCGGCCAGGGAGGCGGAGCTTGAGCTGCCCCGCATTGGAGATGCCCTTAAAGTGACCCGCCCAGACGGCAAAGGAGTAATCCTGGAGGTACAGCAGCACATCGGTGAAGATACCGTGCGCACCGTTGCCATGGACTCTACGGACGGCCTCAGCCGCGGCCTGGAGGTGGAAAACACCCACAGGCCAATATCCATGCCGGTGGGGGGCCAGATCCGCGGCCGCGTGATGAACGTCACCGGAGACGCCATTGACGGCATGAGGGAACTTGACAGGCTTGAAACCCTTCCCATCCACAGGGATCCTCCGAAGTTCGAAGACCTCACAACCAGCCAGGAGGTCCTTTTCACCGGCATAAAGGTCATAGACCTTCTGGAACCGTATCTGAAGGGCGGTAAAATCGGCCTTTTTGGCGGAGCGGGTGTAGGAAAGACCGTGCTCATCAAGGAACTCATCAACAATATCGCCAAGGCACACAACGGATTTTCCGTGTTTGCAGGCGTGGGAGAGCGCACCCGTGAGGGCAATGACCTTCTCCGTGAGATGATAGAATCCAACGTCATCCGTTACGGGGAGGCTTTCAACAAGGCTATGGCAGAAGGCCGATGGGACCTTTCCCTTGTAGACCCCCTGGAACTTGAGAAGAGCCAGGTGTCCATGGTGTTCGGCCAGATGAACGAACCCCCGGGAGCCCGTACCAACGTGGCCTTGAGCGGCCTCACGCTTGCAGAGAGCTTCCGAGACAGCGCAAGCGCAGATTCCCCCCACGACATCCTCCTTTTCATAGACAATATATTCCGTTTCACCCAGGCGGGTTCTGAGGTAAGCGCCCTCTTGGGACGTATGCCGTCGGCCGTGGGTTACCAGCCCACCCTCGCAACGGAAATGGGAAAGATGCAGGAGAGGATCACATCCACGAAGAATGGTTCCATTACCTCCGTCCAGGCGGTATATGTCCCGGCCGATGACCTTACGGACCCCGCCCCCGCAACCACATTCACCCACCTGGATGCCACTACGGTCCTTAGCCGTAAGATTACGTCCCTTGGTATCTACCCTGCCGTGGACCCTCTTGAGTCCACATCCCGTATCCTGGATCCTAATATTGTGGGTAAGGCCCATTATGATACCGCCCAGAGGGTGAAGCAGATTCTCCAGAGAAACCAGGAGCTCCAGGATATCATTGCCATCCTTGGTATGGATGAACTCTCGGATGAAGACAAGACCACGGTGAACCGCGCACGCCGCGTGCAGCGTTTCCTCTCACAGCCGTTCTTTGTGGCAGAGCAGTTCACGGGCGTGAAGGGCGTGATGGTTTCAATAGAAGACACAATCAAGGGCTTCAATATGATCATGGACGGAGAGGTGGATTACCTCCCTGAACAGGCATTCCTTAACGTTGGCACCATAGAGGATGCCATTGCAAAGGGTGAGGCCATCCTTGCCGCTGCTAAATAGAAGATGCCCGGTCAGGCCGGGCATGACGTCATTGCCGGCTTGACCGGCAATCTAAACGAAAATGGACGTATTAAATTTACATATCCTGACCCCTGAGGGCACTCTGGTCGAGGCTTCGGTATCCCTGGTATCGCTTCCCGGGACGCTGTGTCCTTTCACTGTCCTTCCCGGTCACGCTCCCCTTGTCACCTCCCTTTTCAGGATGACAGGAGTGCCCCCTCTGTCATTCTGGACGAATCCCCCTCTGTCATTCTGGACAACTCCCCCTCTGTCATTCCCGACGAATCCCCCTCTGTCATTCTGAGCGATAGCGAAGAATCTCCTGAAATCAATGTGTCGGAAATAATCTTCTCCCACATAGGGGACCAGTATGAATGGCACATTACGGAATGGAAAGGCAGGCCGGTGGCAATTCCGCTGCCGTGCATAGTGATAGACGGGGGAGTGAAGGTGTTTACGGCTCATCACGCTGAGGAACACGGGTATACGTTCAATGAAGACGGAAAACTTGTGGATGCTGCAACCGGGAAACGCCCCGTGGACATTTCAATAACCAAGAACGTGCTGGCGCTTATGATGAGCAGCATGCTTCTTCTTGTCATAATTCTTCTTACGGCGCGCTGGTACAAGAATCATGATGCCCTGGAGGAAGCCCCCACGGGCATAGCCGCAGCAATGGAACCGCTGGTGATGATGGTCCATGACATGGCCAGGGAGAATATCGGCCCTGATTACAGGAAGTTCTCCCCCTACCTTTGCATGGCCTTCCTCTGGATTCTTTTCAACAATTTCCTGGGAATCCTGCCGTTCTTCCCGGGAGGAGCCAATCTCACCGGTAACATTGCAATCACCCTGGTGCTGGCACTCTGCACCTTCTTTACGGTGAATTTCAACGGCACCAAACACTATTACAAAGAGATTTTCGCCCCGGATGTTCCGGGGTTCCTGAAACCCATAATGCCGGTGATTGAGGTGTTCAGCGCAATAATGAAGCCGGTTTCCCTTACCATCCGTCTTTTTGCCAATATGCTGGCCGGCCATATCATGATACTCAGCATGGTATGTATAATTTTCATAATGGCCAAGTACGGCCCGCTCCTTGGTGGCGGGATGACGGTTGTGAGCGTCCTCTTCGGGGTATTCCTGGATGCCCTGGAGTGCCTTGTGGCCTTTATCCAGGCTTATGTTTTCACCATGCTAAGTTCCATTTATATAGGACTTGCACGCCAACGTGAAGAATGAGATTCTTCGCTTCGCTCAGAATGACAATGACGCATAGAATGACAGTTGTCATCCTGAGGAGTGTAACGACGAAGGATCTCCTGAAAAAGAATAACATTTAAATTTATAAGATATGATTTTAAGTACACTAATTCTCCAGGCAGCCGCGGGCGCAGCCCTCGGAAAGGCGGGTGCCGCCCTTGGCGCCGCCATCGCTGCCATCGCCGCCGCTATCGGCATCGGTAAAATCGGCAAATCCACTATGGAGGCAATCGCCCGCCAGCCCGAAAGCGCCGGCAACCTGCGTACCTCTATGATTATCGCCGCCGGTATGGTTGAGGGCGCCGCCCTTTTTGCCATCATCGTAGCACTGCTTGCCATTGTCATTAATTGATAAGTTTCCCCCGAAGATCACTATAAGTCCCTCCCCCGAGGGGAGGGGTTTCGGGAGGGGGTAACGTGAGCAAATAAAAACAAATGAATAAAAACTTGTTTTTATGAATCTAGTGACGCCAGATTTCGGCCTCCTGTTCTGGATGGTCGTGATTTTCGGCATTGTGTTTTTCCTCCTCTGGAAGTTCGGTTTTCCGGTTATTACAGACATGGTGGAAAAGCGCAGTGAGAAAATTGCGCAGTCCCTCAGGGATGCCGACACAATTAAGGCGCAGATGGACCAGTGGACTCAGGAACAGGCACGCCTTCTGGAGGAAACCCGCAAGGAGCAGAGCGAGATGATACGTGAGGCCACCCAGACAAAAGCCAGGATATTGGCCGATGCAAAGGCCCAGGCACGCTTGGAGGCAGACGCCATAATTTCCAACGCCCGGCTCCAGATAGAGGCGGAGAAGGAGAGTGCCCTGAGGGATGTGAGGAAGGAAATAGCGCTCCTGAGTGTCCAGGTGGCGGAAAAAGTGCTCCGCCACGAGCTACATGACACCGGCAGCCAGAGAGCCTTCATAGACTCCCTGGTAGACGAAGCCAATGAGGCAAGACTTGGATCGTGAACCGCAGCATTGTCATAACACGCTATGCCTATGCGCTGGTGAAATATGCACGTGAAAGCGGGCAGGGCGGGCTTGTGTGCTCAGAGGCGGAGACTCTGCTCGGAGCCATCCGCACAGCCCCGGACCTCAGGCGCATGGTTACAGCCGCCGATGACGTGGTGTCCCCCTTCGAAAAGAAAAAGCTCCTCCAGACTGCCCTCGGGCACAGGTTCTCTATGGAAATGAGCCGCTTCCTTACCCTCCTTAACAATAACGGCCGGATGAATCTGGTGGAAGACATCCTGAGGGATTTTGTGGATATGTACCACAGGAGCATCGGCATAAGGAAAGCGCATCTCACCACCGCGAGGGAACCATCCGAACGCCTTCTCCAGCGCCTCAAGGCCCTTGTCAAGCTCAAGACGGGGGATGATGTGATCATTGAGGTTGAGGTGGATCCCGGACTTATAGGAGGTTTTGTGTTTGACCTTGACGACTACCTTCTGGATGCCAGCGTAAGGCACCAGCTGGACCTTATCCGTGAACAGTTTATTCAAAGGAATAGAAGAATTATCTGATGAGCGTATCTCTTAAACCAAGTGAAGTAAGCGAAATCCTGCTGAGCCAGCTCAGGGATATGAAAACCGACCTCCAGTTTGAGGAGATCGGGAAGGCCCTGCAGGTGAGTGACGGCGTAGTTCGCATCTATGGCCTTGATCACGCCGAGGCCGGGGAACTCCTTGATTGCGGCGGGGGAGTAATGGCCGTTGTGATGAACCTTGAGGCCGATAACGTGGGTGCCGTGCTCATGGGCCCCACAGACCATGTGAAGGAGGGAATGCTGGTGCGCCGCACAGGTCGCATCGCCTCCGTGGGCGTTAATGACAGCCTCCTTGGCAGGGTGATAGACCCCCTTGGCAACCCTCTGGACGGCCTTGGTGCTGTTGACGGGGAGAAGATTGACATGCCGCTGGAGAGAAAAGCTCCCGGGGTTATCTTCCGCCAGCCGGTTTCAGAGCCTCTCCAGACTGGTCTGAAGGCGATTGATGCTATGATCCCTATCGGAAGGGGCCAGCGTGAGCTCATTATCGGAGACCGCCAGACCGGCAAGACAGCAATTGCCATCGATACCATAATCAATCAGAGAAGTGCCTATGAAGCCGGAGAGCCGGTTTACTGCATCTATGTGGCAGTGGGACAGAAGGGCTCTACCGTGGCTTCAATAGTTCAGACTCTCAGGGAGCATAAGGCAATGGATTATACCATTGTGGTGGCTGCTACGGCCGCAGATCCTGCAGCCCTGCAGTACTACGCTCCGTTTGCGGGAGCAGCCATAGGGGAATACTTCCGTGATACCGGCCGCCATGCCCTGGTGGTCTTCGACGACCTTTCAAAGCAGGCTGTGGCATACCGTGAGGTGTCCCTAATTTTGAAACGTCCTTCCGGCCGTGAGGCATATCCCGGAGATATTTTCTACCTCCATTCACGTCTTCTGGAGCGCGCCGCCCGCATCATTGACCAGCAGGAGGTTGCATCTCAGATGAATGACCTTCCCCTGGCTCTTAAAGACAAGGTGAAGGGCGGGGGATCGCTTACAGCTTTGCCAATTATTGAAACCCAGGCGGGAGATGTGTCGGCCTATATCCCTACAAATGTGATTTCCATCACGGACGGCCAGATTTACCTGGAGCAGGCGCTCTTCAACCAGGGCGTGCGTCCGGCAATCAATGTGGGTATTTCCGTGTCCCGTGTAGGTGGCAGCGCCCAGGTGAAGTCCATGAAAAAGGTGGCGGGAACCCTTAAGATAGACCAGGCCCAGTGGGCGGAACTCGAGGCATTCTCCAAGTTCTCATCCGATGTGGACAAAGTTACGGAACTTGCCCTTGACAAGGGTAGGAAGAACAATCAGCTCCTTATCCAGCCTCAGTACAGCCCCATGCCGGTAGGGGAGCAGGTGGCGGTGCTCTTCTGCGGCACACGCGGCCTTATGCGGGACATCCCCGTTTCCTCTGTCCGCGCCTTCCAGGACGCTTTCCTTGACCGCCTGCGCGCCACGCATTCCCAGGATGTCCTTGCTCCTCTTGGAGAAGGCAAACTTACCCCTGAGATAGAAAACGTACTCACTGAAACCGCCGAGTCAGTAATTTTGGGCCTGGCAGATAAGTGATTGAGTATAAGCAAATTATAAAAATCTGATTGTGCGTATTGTCAAACCTGTTTTGTGTAAAGTGTTGACTATAAGTTAGATAAGCGCCAGAGCTATGCCAACGTTAAAGGAAATAAAGGGCCGGATAGGGTCTGTGAAGAGTACGCTGAAGATAACATCGGCAATGAAGCTGGTGTCATCGGCCAAACTGCGCAAGGCTCAGAATGCAATAGTGGCAATGAGGCCGTATGAGGAGGCGCTGGGCAAGATGCTGGCTATGGCGTCGGGTGCGGTTGGTGTGACAGAAAAAGTCACATCACCGTCAAAAAAGGCCGATTTTGCAGGTGATGTGCCTGAAAATGTCACATCACCCTCAGTAATTGTAGCTATTGCGTCCAACTCTTCCCTTTGCGGAGGCTTCAATGCCAATGTCATTGCAAAAGTCCGCACTCTGCGCCGTCCGGGTGATGTAGTATATTCGATAGGCCGAAAGATGGCCGATGCTATGGCCCGGGACGGTTTCCCTTCCCCCGGAGACTATTCCTCCCTCTCTGAGCATCCGGCCTATGCAGAGGCTGCGGCGCTTGTTGAGAAACTCTCGGAGGATTTCCTGGATGGAAGGATAAGAGGCGTGACGCTGGTGTACATGCACTTTGTATCCACATCCCGGCAGGTTCCTGTAATGGAACGGCTGCTGCCGGTAGATGAGACCCCCGATCAAGTCGGGGGTGACGCAGGGGGGGGCGTGCCCAGCCCCGTCATGCCCAGTCCCGTCATGCCCGGCTCCGACCGGGTATCTGATGCTATCCTGGAGCCATCGGCCCGGGAACTTCTGGAGGCGCTTATGCCCCGGACGCTGAAACTGAAACTTTATGCGGCGCTCCTTGACAGCGCTGCGGCGGAGCATGCTGCCCGCACAATTGCCATGCAAACCGCTACAGACAACGCCGAGAACCTGCTTTCGGAACTTACGCTGCAGTACAATAAGAGCCGTCAGCAGAAAATTACCTCTGAAATCCTGGACCTCGCAGGAGGCCAGGCCGCAGAATAAGACTAAACTAACCACATAACATGAAAATCATTCTTGAGATCCTTAAGACCTGGAAATTCTGGAAGGAACTGTTCATAATGACGGCCGGCATGACAATAGCCGCCGCGGCAGTTTACTACTTCCTCTTGCCGTCAAAACTGGTTGTGGGCTCCATTACGGGTCTTTCTATCGTAATAGGAAACCTGCTCAACACAGCAGGGATCGGCATAAAAGTGTCGCAGGTTATTGTGATCATCAACGCCATCTTGTTGGTACTGGCGTGGATACTTATCGGCAAGGAATTCGGAGCCAAGACCGTGTATACGGCCCTTATTCTTGGTCCGCTGGTGGATTTCTGGGAGAAGGTGATGCCAATAGACCGCCTTCTGGAGCCGGGGCAGATGTCCCTTATGGACGATCCCTGGTTCGACCTTCTTTGCTTTGTACTTATCCTGAGTGCGTCCCAGACAATCCTGTTCCATATCAATGCCTCTACAGGCGGCCTTGATATTCTTGCCAAGATTGTGAACAAGTACCTTCACATCGATATCGGCACATCTGTTTCCGTTGCAGGAGCCATTATCTGCTGCACGGCGTTTGCCATAAATCCGTTCAGGCTGGTGGTCATAGGCCTTATCGGGACATGGATCAACGGCCTTGCGCTGGATTATTTCACCGCTGGCCTCAACCGCCGGAAGCGGGTGTGCATAATTTCATCGCAGTATGAGCGCCTGCGCAAATACATCATCGAGGACCTTGAACGGGGATGCTCCCTGTACAACGTAACCGGCGGCTACAACGGTCATCAGAATGTTGAGATCCAGGCCCTCCTGACCCAGGATGAATTTGCCCATCTGATGGATTATATGAAGTCAAACGACATCCACGGATTTATCACTGCCGGCAATGTAAGTGAAATTTATGGTGACTGGAACAAAAAAAAGCACAAAAAGAAAAGTTTGGCACGAAATTAGAAATACTTGGTATCAGACATAAATATTGATACCTTACAATATACCCGCAGCCAATTGTGAAATTCGCGTGCGGGTTTCTTTTTGCAGAAAACCTCCAGGCAAATTCGGACTCAATGCTTTGGTGAAAGTGGCAGCTAACTTGCAGAGTGTCAAGTGTTTGCACGGTTCTTTGGGAAAACTGGTAATCCCAAACAATCCAGTAATGCGCTGTCTATCAATGTTTTAACTGCCACTAATTCCTTGTGTGGACCTGGTCCACGCCTTGCTTCGGCCGTGTTTGCAGCAAAAACCATAATATACACCTTCTGGATGCAAACATGGCAGGAGAATCGGCCCAAAACGCCAAAAACGTTGCCGTGTCGGCAGTGAAATCGGCCACAGAAACGTTTTGGGTGCAAACACGGCTGAGCGGAGCACCCGCGCCAGTCTATTTCCTCAGATACTTCCACCCTATTACCGGCAGGGTGAAGGCCAGAAGGCAAGCTCCAATCCAGAAGATGGAGACCGGGGTAAAGTCATAGGCCCCATCAACGGTGTTTCCTTCAATGAGGAAGCCGCTCAAAACACTTTGAATACCTGCAGCGGCATAACTGGAGATACCCACGATGCCAAGTGCGGCGCCGGTAGCTTTGCGTGGCACGAAGTCAAGGGCCATGAGCCCGGCAACAATGCAGAACACCACGCTGAAGGCAAAACTGAACAGTGCCACTAAAGCCATATTGCCCCAGAATCCGCCGCCAAGGAAGAGGAACGCTCCCAGCGAGCATACGGCAAGGACGCCGGAAACCACCACCGGCCTTACGCGGTTGCCTTTAAGGAGGACGTCGGATATCCAGCCGGCGGCAAGGTTACCCGCCACGCCAAAAATCTCGGCCAGACCGATAACCTGCGTTGCCCTCTCAAGGGAGAACCCTTTCTGCTTCTGGAGAAACAGGACACCCCAGTCGGATACCGCATGCTGGGTTACGTACAAGAAGGCCGTGGATATTGCAATGACCCATATTCCGGGGTGTTTGAATACCCACTTCTGGAGTTCCCGGGTGGGTTTTTTGTCAAGGGGGCGTGTCTCCTCGCCGGAGAGTTCCTGCACGGAAGGGAGACCCTGGCTTTCAGGGGTGTCGGCAATGAAAATGAGGGAAACGGCAAGGCCGATAACCCCCGCCACTGCCGCTGCCATAAATCCCCACTGCCACCCTGCGGCGGCAACGATAAACCCCGTCATCATCATTGAGACGGCCTTCCCAAGCTGTGGGGTGGAGGAGAATATGCTGTAGTACCGGCCCCTCATGGAAAGAGGAAACCAGCGGGAAAGGCTGATAGTTCCGGGCGGGGAGCCCATGGACTGTACCCAGCCGTTGAGCCCCCACAGTAGCGTGAAGGTGCCAAGCATCACAATGGCGCCAAAGCCAAGTGGCCCCTGCAGGAGGCCCATCAGGCCCAGGATCAGGTTCACCGCGGCCGATATCCCAATACCCACAGCCATGAACCTGCGGATGTTGCAATAATCGGCGATGAAGCCATTCATGAACTTTCCTACAGCATAGACAAAGTAGAAGGCAGATCCAATTATACCAAGCTGCCCGGCAGTGAGCACCCCGCCATCAATGAGCGGCTGTTTCACAACGCCAAGGGTCATGCGGCATACATAATATAATGTATAGGCAACGGTAACACCCCAGAACGTGCGACTGCGGAGGCGCCTGTAGGTGGCGTCAATCTCCCCGGCAGGCACTTTTTCCGCCGCCGGTTTACTAATGCGGAAGTGGCTGTAGAGGGACATTTCAGCAGTCTAGTAAAAGCAGGCCAAGATCCGTTCCCGGATTATAGAGACGCGCATCTATGCCAACGGCCCTTGCGCCGTCTACATTAGCCTTGTTGTCATCTATGAAGAGGATATCCTGTGGAGGAAGGCCGATTCTCAGAATCACATAGCGGTAAAACTCCGGGGCCGGTTTCATAAGCTTGATATCCGAGGAAATGAACTGATCCTTGAAGGTGGTTTCCGGATCTATGCCGTTTTCCCTGAGTACCCTGAGACAGTGTCTCATGGATATGGGGTTGTTGTTGGAAAGCAGGTAAAGAGGGTATTTCCCCTTAAGGTCTTTCACGGCCTGGACAGTACGGGGGTCCATATCCTGCACCAGCAATTGGCCCATGGCGTTTTCCACATCCTGCGGCTTTGTGCCGGGGCGAGACTCTGCTATTACCAGTTCCTTGAAGTGCTGCTCACTGAGACGGCCGCCCTCCAGTTCACCGTATATGCCCTTTTGGTGATACGGATCCAGGAGCTCCGTTATTCTCTCAAAGCCAAGGCCGGAGCGGAATGCTTCTATGCATCTGCTCATATTGAGGCCAATCAGGACCCCTCCTATGTCAAATACTATTGCTTTAGGCATAATTCAGTTTTGCAAAGGTAGTCATTTGCCACGGCATTCGCAAAAGTCCGAGCCGTGTTTGCACGTGAAACGCTTCTATGGCCGATTATAATGCAAACACGGCAACGATTTTGACGTTTTGGGCCGATTCCCCTGCCGTGTTTGCATCCAGATTGCCTATAATGTGGATTATTCTGCAAACACGGCCATAGCGTGGCGGTGGACCAGGTCCAAGAATGTGATGGACCAAGTCTATGAATGCAGAACGCGGTGGACCAGGTCCAGGAATGTGGTGGACCAGGTCTATGAATGCAGAACGTGGTGGACCAGGTCCAAGAATGTGGTGGACCAGGTCCAGGAACGTGGTGGACCAGGTCTATGAATGCAGAACGTGGTGGACCAGGTCCAGGAATGTGGTGGACCAGGTCCAGGAACGTGGTGGACCAAGTCCACACAAGGGAGTGGTGCCAGTCAATATATTGATATACAATTGGTTATACGATTCTTTGGGATTACCAGTTTTCCCAAAGAATCGTGTAAGCGGCTGAGAATGTGTGGGTTAAGTGGCACCGCCTTGGCGTTACAATCGGAGTGCGATGAATAGTGTTGACCATTCCCTGCAAGATGCTATTTCCCGGTAGGATGACAATTCCCTGCGGATGTAATTTCCATGCATGGTGCTACTTTTCATGCAGGATACTATTTCCCGGTAGGATCTATTCCCAGCAGGATGCGACTTCCCAGCAAGATGCTATTTCCCGGTAGGATGAGCGTAGTGGGTGGGTTTGGCCTTGGGTTTGGCGGCGGGTTCCGGACGGGCAGCCATTGCGGGCTGTTTTTTCATGTAGGCATATACCAGGAAGCCAATACCGAGGAGCACAAACGGAATGGACAGGATCTGGCCCATGTTGAGGGCCATGTCGGCCTCAAAGTCCACCTGGTTGTTCTTTACAAATTCAATGAGGAAGCGGCTGCCGAAGCACACGATGAGGAATATGCCGATAAACGTGCCCCTGTACAGTTTCTCAAGCCTGTTCCGGTACAGCCAGATAAGGAGGAACCCAAGGAAGAGATAGGTAAGTGCCTCATAAAGCTGGGTGGGATGGCATGGGACGGTTTCTCCGTTGCGCTCAAACACGAAACCCCAGGGGAGGGAGGTGGGGCCGCCGTAAATCTCTGAGTTGAAGAGATTTCCAAGGCGGATGAAGCAGGCAGCAAAAGCTACCGGGATGGCAATGTGGTCAATGACCCACAAGAAGTCGAATCCGTTTGCAGGGCCGTACTTGCGGGCATACCAGATGATGCCGAGGATTATGGCTATGGTGCCGCCGTGGCTTGCCAGGCCGCCTTTCCAGGGCATGAAAATTTCCCAGAAAGCCTGCCAATTGCTCATTCCGCGGGCTGCCACCTGGGGGGAAACGCTGCCCCCGAACATCTGGATGAACGGAGCCAGATAGTAATCCGGCTCATAGAACAGGCAGTGGCCAAGGCGTGCTCCCACAATAGTACAGATAAGAAGCATGTATAGCATGGGATCCAGAAGGGCCTCGCTTATCTTTTCACGGTTAAAGAAACTTTTCATGATGAACCATCCCAGGATGAAGCCGCTGACAAACAGCAGTGAATACCATCTGAGTTCAAAACCGCCGATGTGAAAGATGGCGGGGTTCACATTCCAATGTACAATCAGTGTTTCCATAGTGCAAAGATAATACATTTTTGAGATTCTTCGCATTGCTCAGAATGACAGGGGGGCAGGGAGATTCTTCGCATTGCTCAGAATGACAGATGGTGGAGAGTTCGCAGACTGACAGGGCGTACGGGCCCGATATTTGCAGTAAAACCTCAACTTATTCAGTTAGTTTATGTGTGTTAAAAAATTGATCCTTACGCTCATTGTTCTGCTGCCGTTGGCGGCGTGGGCGCAGTATAAGGATTCGCCTCGGGAGGTTTCAGACAGCACCCTTGTGCTCACCCTGGATGACGCCCTGAAGATTGCCCTAAGTGAAAATACATCCGTAAAGGTGGCCGATATGGAGGTTCAGCGCCAAAAATATGCACGTAAAGGTGCCTACGGCGCCCTTTTCCCTCAAATCAATGCCACCGGAATGTATAGCTATGCCCTGCAGAAGCAGAAAGTGTTCTTCGGCTCCGACGACGAATCGTCCGGCTCCGGCGGCGGTGGTATGGCTTCCATGATGACAAGCGCCTTTGAGCCTATCATGTACTATATCCAGCAGCTGTACCAGGCCACAAACACTCCTTTTGTGCCCTACCAGGCCCCGCAGAAGGAAGAGACCACCTCTTCAAGCAGTGACCCCATTGAGATGGGCCGCCGGAACCAGGTCCAGCTTGGCCTTTCAGCCTCCATGCCCATAATCAACGCCCAGCTGTGGGAAAGCCTCTGTCTCACCGCAGACCAGGTGGAACTTGCAGTTGAAAAAGCACGCGAGAGCCGCCTTGGAACTGTTACCCAGGTAAAACAGGCCTACTACGCCGTCCTTATGGCAAAGGCCTCCTACGATGTCTACAACGCAGTGTTTGAAAACGCGGCCCAGAACCTCAGGACGACGGAAAGCAGATACAATGTCCAGAAGGCGTCGGAACTGGACCTTGCCCGTGCGCA
>CACXNH010000021.1 GCA_902768955.1 uncultured Bacteroidia bacterium
GAGGCCATGCGTACGGGAGTCCCTTCCATCATCTCCAAGCAGTCCGGCGCCGCAGAGGTTCTTAAGTATGCCTTCAAGGTAGACTTCTGGGATGTGGATGCTATTGCAGACGATATTTACGGCCTGCTCAGCTATCCGGCCCTTGCGCACTTCAGCACCGCAATGGGATTTGATGAGGTAAACGCCCTCAAATGGAATGGCGCCTGCGCCAAGCTCAAGAAAGTTTATGAATCAGTTGTAAAATAAGATATTATGGCAACAAAGAGCATCTGCCTGTATTTCCAGGTCCATCAGCCCACAAGGCTTCGCCTGTACAGATTCTTTGATATCGGCAAAGATTCCCACTACTACGACGACTTTGCCAACCGCACCATCCTGCGCCGTGTGGCCCAGAAGTGCTACCTCCCCATGAACCAGCTCATGCTGGAACTCATTAATGCAAACAAGGGCAAATTCAAGGTGGCATACTCAATCTCCGGCAGCGCCCTGGACCAGTTCCAGCGTTTTGCCCCCGAGGTAATTGACAGCTTCAAGGCCCTTGCCGCAACAGGCCGCGTAGAGTTCCTCGCAGAAACCTATTATCACTCCCTGGCTTCCCTCGGATCTGATTCAGAGTTCAAGCAGCAGGTTGCAAAGCACGCCGCCAAGATTGAGCAGCTCTTTGGCGTAAAGCCCACCGCTTTCCGCAACACCGAGCTTATCTACGACAACTCCATTGGAGAGATTGTCTACGAGATGGGTTACAAGACCATGCTCACGGAAGGCGCACGCCACATCATGGGCTGGCAGAGCCCCAACTTCGTGTACACGGGAGCCACCCAGCCCCGCCTGAAGCTCCTTCTGCGCAACTACACCCTCTCCGATGACATCGCATTCCGCTTTACCCAGAACAAGGTCACCGCGGAGCAGTATGTAGGCTGGCTCAAGGATAACGCCAAGGAAGGTGACGTGGTGAACCTGTTCATGGACTATGAGACATTCGGGGAGCACCAGAGTGCAGACAGCGGCATCTTCGAATTCATGAAGGCCCTTCCCGGGGCAGTCCTCAAGGACGGCACCTTCGGTTTTGCAACTCCCTCAGAGGTTGTCAAGAAGTACAAACCCGTCTCCGACATTGACGTTGAAGACACCATCTCCTGGGCCGATGAAGAACGTGATGTTACCGCATGGCTTGGAAATGAGCTCCAGAGCGAGGCCTTCAAGAAAGTTTATGCCATGAAGGAGAAGCTTGCAATTGTGAACGACCCTGATCTGTACCAGGACTGGGGCCATCTCCAGGAGAGCGACCACTTCTATTACATGTGTACAAAGTTCTTCAGTGACGGTGAGGTTCACAAGTACTTCAACCCCTATGATACTCCCTATGAGGCATTCATCAACTATATGAATGTAATCTCTGATTTCCAGATCCGTCTGGACGAAAAGCGCGCGGCGTTGGATTAAGTGATGGCAACAAGGAAGAAAGAATTACTGCAACCGGATTACCTGTTTGAAGTAAGTTGGGAGGTTTGTAACAAGGTTGGCGGCATTTACACCGTCGTGGCCACAAAAGCCCTCCACCTCAGTTCCCAGTTTGGAAGGCGACACATTTTTATCGGCCCGGATGTCTGGATGCACAGAAGTGACAATCCTGATTTTCTGGAAGATCCCATGCTCTACCGCTCGTGGAAAGCGCAGGCCCTCACTGAGGGCCTCCGCTTCCGCGTAGGGCGGTGGAACATCCCCGGCCATCCGGTGGCCATCCTCGTAGACTACAAGCAGTTCCTTACCCAGGCCGATGATATCCTGGGAAGCCTGTGGAATGACTTTGGCGTAGACTCCATCTCGGGAAACTGGGATTACAAGGAGTCTGCCGTGTTCGGGGTCATCGCCGGCCGCGTCATAGAGAGTTTCTGGAATTATAACCTCAAGGGAGGAGAAAAGGTTGTGGCCCAGTTCCATGAGTGGCAGACCGGAGCAGGAGTCCTTCATCTGAAGAAGGCCCAGATTCCCGTGGCAACAGCGTTCACAACTCACGCCACCATGATGGGACGCTGTCTTGCCGGCAACAATCTCCCTCTGTACGACAACATCTCACAGTACAACGGTGATGATATGGCCCGCCGTTTCAACGTCACCGCAATATACTCGCTGGAGAAGAAATCGGCCCAGAATGCCGATGTATTCACAACCGTGAGCGATATCACCGCCAAGGAGTGCGCCCAGTTCCTGGAGCGTCCCGTGGATGTTGTCACCCCCAACGGCTTTGAAAACAGCTTCACACCGTCTTCAGACGCCGCCTATGACTCCCTCCACAAGGCTGCCCGCGAACGCCTGGTGAAGGTTGCAACGGCAATGAGCGCAGAGGCCGTTCCGGATAACTCCATCTTTATCGGCATTGGTGGAAGGTATGAATTCCGCAACAAGGGAATTGATGCTTTCATAGATGCCCTGGATAAACTCAACCGTGAAGGTTTCGAAGGCCGTCCCGTACAGGCTTTCATCATGATTCCTTCCGGCCATCACGGCCCTGACAAGGAACTTGTGGCAAAACTGGAAGGCCGCGGAAACGAGCATTACCAGACCCAGACTTCGCATTACCTGATGAATGCGGAGTATGATACAATTACCCGCCGCCTGAGGGAAACCGGCCTTGTGAACTCAATAGGGGACAAGGTGAAGGTTTACTTCATCCCCTCCTATCTTACCGGGGAAGACGGCGTTTTCAACATGCCATACTACGACATCCTCTGCGGCCTGGACCTGGCCCTGTTCCCGTCGTATTATGAACCCTGGGGGTACACCCCGCTGGAGGCCCTTGCCTTCAGGATTCCCACCCTTACCACAGACCTTGCGGGGTTCGGCCTATGGGTGGAAACCCATTACAAGAAGAAACATCCCGGTATTACCGTCCTCCACAGGACAGAAACCAATTATGAAGAGGTGGTGGACGGCGTCGCTGAGCGCGTTAAGGAAATAGCCAACCTTGACAAAGTAAAGCGCAAGGCATACCGTGAAAATGCCCGTGAGGTTGCTCAGATAGCCCTCTGGGACAATCAGATTATATACTATAAGGAGGCCTATTCGCTTGCACTTGAGAAAGTTCAGGCCCGCAGGGACTCCTACAAATCCAAAGACAAAACAATGCAATATTTCAAATCAGACGTAACTTCTCCTTCCTGGCGTTCGATTATCGTTACCCGCCACCTCCCGGAGAAGCTCTCCCGCCTGGAGAAACTTTCCAAGAACCTGTGGTGGTGCTGGAACGAGAGCGCCAAGGACCTTTTCCGTTCCATTGACCCCGAGGTATGGCACAAGAGCGGCCATAACCCCCTTGCCGTGCTTGACACTGTGAGTATCAAGCGTTTCCAGCAGCTCTCCGAGGACGCAGAGTTCCTGGCCCGCATGCGCAGGGTACTTGATGAATTTGACACTTATATGGCCGCCAGGGCAAACCGTAAAGACCCCTCGATTGCATATTTCTGCATGGAGTACGGTCTGGATACTTCCTTGAAGATTTATTCCGGCGGCCTTGGTATCCTTGCCGGAGACTACCTCAAGGAAACCTCAGATATGAACGTGAATCTGGTGGCCATCGGCCTTCTGTACCGCTACGGATACTTCAACCAGGTGCTCAGCGCACAGGGGTATCAAGTGGCAGGTTATGATGCCCAGGACTTCACCAAGATTCCTGCAGTTCCCGTGCTGGACAAGGACGGCAACTGGGTGACCACTTCCGTGGCTTTCCCCGGCCGTAACCTCACCGCACGCCTGTGGAAGGTGGAAGTGGGCCGCACAGACCTCTATCTCATGGATACTGACTATGAAGCCAATATCCCCGAGGACCGCGAGGTTACCTATCATCTTTACGGCGGCAACTGGGAGAACCGTCTCAAGCAGGAACTCCTCCTTGGCGTGGGCGGTATCCGCGCACTCCGTAAGCTTGGTCTGGATCCCCAGGTGTATCACTGCAACGAGGGCCACGCAGCATTCATCGGCATGGAGCGCCTTCGTGAGTACATAGAGAAAGACAATCTTGACTTCACGGAGGCCCTTGAGGTTGTGCGTGCTAGTTCACTGTTTACCACCCATACTCCCGTTCCCGCAGGGCATGATGCCTTTGATGAAGGCCTCCTGAGGCAGTATATCGGCCATTATCCGGAGCGCCTCAAAGTGGACTGGGAAACCCTCATGTCCCTTGGTAAGGACAATCCCCTTGATCCTCATGAGAAGTTCTCAATGAGTAACCTTGCCGCCAACATCTCCCAGAATGTGAACGGCGTATCCATGCTTCATGGAAAGGTTTCCCAGGATATCTTCCAGCATATGTACCAGGGATATCTCCCTGAAGAACTCTTTGTGAGTTATGTCACCAACGGCGTTCACTATCCCACCTGGTGCGCCCCTGAGTGGAAACCCGTACACGCACGTGTGTTCGGTCCTGCATTTGCAACCCACCACTACGATAAATCCTGCTTTGACGGTATCTACGGCGTGTCTGACGCAGAGGTGTGGGGTGTCAAGAGCATCCTCAAGTCAAAACTCATCAAGTTCCTTCGTGAGAGGCTCTCGGACAGCACAATCAGCAACCACTACAGCCCGTCAGAGCTTGTGACAATCATGGACAACCTCAGGGACGATGTCCTCACCATAGGTTTTGCCCGCCGCTTTGCAACTTACAAGAGGGCAACCCTGCTGTTCCGTGACCTGGACCGCCTGGACAAGATTGTGAACAATCCCACGCAGCCCGTGCAGTTCCTCTTTGCAGGTAAGGCTCACCCCGCCGACAAAGCAGGTCAGGACCTCATCAAGCAGATTGTGGATATCTCCAAGGATCCCCGTTTCATCGGCAAGATAGTGTTTGTCCCAGGATATGACATCACCCTTGCAAAGCGCATGGTCCAGGGCGTGGATGTATGGATGAACAATCCTACACGTCCCCAGGAGGCTTCCGGTACTTCCGGAGAGAAGGCTGCCATGAACGGAACCATGCACTTCTCCGTGCTTGACGGATGGTGGGTAGAAGGCTATAAGGAAGGCGCCGGCTGGGCCCTTCCCATCGAGCAGGCCTACGAGGACAACAACTTCCAGAATGAACTTGACGCCGCTACCATCTATCAGATCATTGAGAACGACATCGCTCCTGCATATTATAATGTAGACCGTATGACCGGACGCAGTTCCGAGTGGATTGGCTACATCAAGAACACCATCGCAAAGGTTGCCTGCAACTTCACCACCAACCGTATGCTCACAGACTACATCAACCAGTACTATGAGCCTCAGTCCAAGGCAGCTGCAGCCGTGAAGGCCAAGGACTTCGCAAAGGCACGTGAACTTGCCGCATGGAAGACTCACGTACGCCGCGAGTGGGAGAATGTGCGCCTTGTGTCCCGTTCCCAGCCCGATACCACCTATGACCTTTCAGTGGCCCAGCCTTACCACGCAGAGATGGATCTCCAGCTTGGAGACCTCACAGCAAAGGAAGTAGGCCTTGAGATTGTGTTCGCCCAGTCCGATGCCCACAAAAAGGTACACATAGTGGATGTCCAGGAGTTCAAGGTTGTGTCCGTGAAGGATGGAGTAGCCCACTATGCAGTGGATGTCCTTCCTGAAAAGACCGGTTCATACCTTGTTGGTGCCCGCGTGTTTGCAAAACACCCGCTCCTCGCACATCGCCAGAGCTTTGAGTGCGTGAAGTGGCTGTAGTAACCACAGGATTCTTCGACGGTGTCCATCTTGGGCACCGTCGTGTGCTTGAGACAGTGGTCTCCTCTGCCCGTGAAAGGGGAGAGGAGGCCGTAGTGGTTACGTTCTGGCCCCATCCAAGGACGGTCCTGCAGCAGGACGCCCGGGATTTCAGGCTCCTCACTTCCCTGGAAGAGAAGAAGGCGCTCATTGAGGCTGTTGGAATTGACCGAGTAGAGGTCATACCCTTCAACCGCCGCTTCGCCTCCATGAAGGCCGATGAATACCTCTCCCTCCTCCAGCAGCGCTACGGCGCCTCGCTCATCGTTATGGGCTATGACAACAGGATAGGAAGTGACAAAGTTACGGCAAGGGAGATATGTAGTTCCCCGGCCGTCGCTTCGCGACCCCTCCCATGCGCCAGCGCTTCGCGCGGGCTATGGGCCCCTCCCTCTTATCCGGCCGAGGGTGGCCAGAGGCCTGGGAACCACATATCTCCCTTGCCTGTAGTCGCAGTCGACCCTTGTCATTCTGAGCGGAGCCCGAAGGGCGGAGTCGAAGAATCTCCTATTTCTTCCACCAGGATCCGGAAGGCGCTGGAGGAAGGTGATGTGGAGGCGGCAAACGGGATGCTGGGGTATGAGTACGGGCTGCATGGCGTAGTTGTGGCAGGGAACAGAGTGGGGAGGACCATAGGGTTCCCTACGGCAAATATGCAACTCTACGAGCCCCTGAAGCTGGTACCGGCAAACGGCGTTTATGCCGTGAATGTTGAGGTGACGGGGAATGTGTTCCGCGGTATGTGCAACATTGGCACAAGACCCACGGTGGGCGGGACGTCCAGAACTATTGAAACTCACATACTTGGGTTCAATGAGGACATCTACGGCCTGCCGCTCAGGATCCGTTTCCTCCGCCGCATCCGCGACGAGCGCAAATTCCCTTCCCTGGATGCCCTCCGGGCCCAGTTGGAGCAGGATGCTTTGAATTGTAAAAAGTAATTGCTATCTTTGCATACACATAAACTGCGACGGCCTCAAAGGGTCGTTGCAACTTTTTTTGACAAGGTAAAGTTGGACTTATTAAGTCCCTCCCCCGAGGGGAGGGGTTTCGGGTGGGGGTAACGTAGGCGGACGCAGCGTTGGCCTGTGCGAAACAGAATGGAAAAGGGTTCAACGAAGTGATAACACTGAATATAGTAAAACGTTATAATATGCCTATTGAAATGATGACTCAGGCGGGTCTGGACAAGATCAAGAAGGAACTCGCCGATGCCCTGGCCCAGAGGCCGGTTATCGCCGCTGCAATTGCAGAGGCACGTGAGAAAGGAGACTTGTCGGAGAATGCTGAATATGACGCCGCGCGTGACGCGCAGGGGCTTCTGGAGGTGAAGATAGCACGCCTCAAGGAGAAGGTGGCAAATGCCCGTGTCATTGACGAGAGCAAGCTCAGCGCAGATTCCGTGCAGCTCCTTTCCAAGGTTAAGGTGAAGAATCTCACCAATAAGATGGTGATGAACTTCCAGATCGTTCCTGAAAGTGAGGCCGATTTCTCCAAGGGTCTCCTGGCAGCCACAACCCCTATCGGCAAGGCCCTTATCGGCCACTCAAAAGGAGAGATTGTTGAGGCAAAGGTGCCCAGCGGTGTCATGAAGTTTGAAATTGAGGAAATATCCCTGTAAGATGGCTACAATCTTTACAAAAATCGCCAAGGGCGAGATTCCTTCCTACAAGTGCGCGGAGTCTGAGGATTTCTACGCTTTCCTGGATATTTCTCCCCTTGCCGCAGGTCACACCCTCGTGATCCCCAAGAATGTTGAGGACGACTACATCTTCCATCTTGATGAGGCCACATACGCCGGCCTTTGGGCGTTTGCCCGCAAGGTGGCCGTTGCCCTTAAGGCCGCCGTTCCCTGCAAGAGGGTGGGCGTTGCCGTACTTGGTATGGAAGTGCCTCACACTCACATCCATCTGGTGCCTCTCCAGACAGAAGGAGACCTTGATTTCCGTAAGGCAAAACTCCAGTTGGAGCCTCAGGAGATGAAGGAGATCGCCGCCAAAATTTTTGCCGAGTATGAGAAACTTTAGCCGCATTGTCCTAGGTGCGCTCCTTTGCACCCTGTTTTTCTCCTGCGATTCTGAGAAAACCTGCATCAAAGGCGTCCTCAAGGACGGCCCGGAAAAAGAACTTGTAGTGAAGCTCCTGGACGTTAACCGTTTCCAGGTGCTGGATACCCTCAGGACAGAGGAAGACGGCGCCTTCACCTACACTATGGACATCAAGGAGGCCCAGCCTGAGTTTGTGTACCTATATTATAAGGATCGTCAGGTGGCGTCCCTCCTTCTTGAGAAGGGAGACGTTGTTATTGTGGAAACAGATACCCTTGGTGCCTACAAGGTGGAGGGGAGTGAGGAGAGCCTCAATCTCCAGAAAGTGGAAAATGCCTACAACGCATGCGTGCGGGATATTTCCCGCATCATCACAAACCCTCTCCAGGGCAATGCCGCCATCTCCCGAAGGTATGTGACATATTACCGTGACAGGGTGCAGTACGTGATGGCTCATCCGTATTCCCTCACCGTTGTGCCCGTGTTCTTCCAGAAGATAAACGACGGCCTTCCGGTGTTCGCTCAGCCCACCGACGGCCTTCTGATGCGCAGTATCTGCGATTCCCTGAAGAGAGTCTATCCTGATTCCAAGTACGTGAAGGCCCTTGAGAAGGAGGCCGATAAACGTGTCTCGGAGATGGAATTGTCGGCGCGGCTCAACAAGGCTCAGGAGGTTGGCTACATTGACATCAATCTTCCGGGAGTAGACGGCAAGAAGGTGAAACTCTCGGAGGTTGAGTCCAAGGTTACGATGGTATATTTCTGGGCCACTACCGCAGAGCAGAAAATGTTCAATCTGGATGCCCTGAAGCCCCTTTATGAGGAGTTCCATGGCAAGGGCTTCGAGATTTATGCCGTGTCCCTGAATACGGACAAGGCAGAATGGGGCAAGGCCATGCGCAACCAGAATCTTCCCTGGGTGAACGTCTGTGACATCCGCGGAATAGAATCCCCGTACATCGGCCTTTATGGGGTTACATCTCTTCCTATGGCCTGGTTCATAGTGGACGGTGAGATTGACTCTGCTGCCAACGTACGCAATGCGGCCGATATCCGTAAGTACCTCCGTAAAAAGCTTTGATATCGCCGCCCGTAGAATGGAAGTTATTAATATTCAGTGATTTATGTAAAATGCCCTATGTGAAAAGACATAGGGCATTTTACGTAATTATTTGTAAATCAGGTAATTCTATTCTACGGTAATATTGACTTGCGGGAGACGGTAGCCACAAAGTCCTTCAGGTAGAAGGGTTCGAAGTACGCAAGGTCTTCGAATCGGTCTTCATTGAAGGCTTTCTCTGCCAAAGGAGCCATATTGGATGCGAGGGGCCAGGCCTCTTTGAAAGAAGCGTTGGGGTGGGTTATGACATCCTGGCATTTCAGCGCACCGTCTCCGATAAACAGCACCGGGCCTTTCTCAAGATAATCTGCAAAGGAATCCTGGCCGATTATTTTGGCCTCCACAGGCGTAAGCTGCTCTCCGGCAGGAGAAAACACCGCGGTGTAAACCTCCATTCGGCGGGCGTCGATCATTGGAATAACTGTGTGGTTCCCGTCTATTGCGGTCTGCGCAAGGATATCCAGCGAGCCTATGGCTATCAGCGGCAGTCCGGCGCCAAAGGCAAGGCCCTTTGCGGTGGATACTCCAACCCTGAGGCCGGTGTAGGAACCGGGGCCTTTTCCAACGCAGATGGCATCACAATCCCGGACCGCAAGCCCTTTTGAGTCAAGTACTTCCTTTACAAGGGGCGCGGTAAGTGAAGCCTGAAGACGGGGCTCATGACATTCACGGGATGCAACCACGGTACCATTCTCTGACAAAGCCACAGAGAGAACCGCAGTGGAAGTTTCTATTAAAAGGATTCTAGCCATAAATTAAACGGCTGCAGCAGCAGTCTCAGAAGCGGTTTGGAACAGTTCCTTCAGGAAGGGGAACACTGCATAGCCAAGGTCACGTAGTGCGGCGTAGAGTACGGACTCCGTCAGGACGGGGCTTTTCACCAGTTCAAACTTCTCATTCACGGTGTCAAAGAGGATGGCCACAAGGCCGATGACCACGGCCGACAACGCCACCGCAAACAGGAACCCCAGAAGGCGGTTCACCCACCCCAGATTGGCCATCTTGAACAGCCCGGTGAGGAGTTTTGCGATGAGCAGGACCACTATTGAAACCACTATAAGAATAATGATGAAGGACACTATCTTGAGGACGGTATCCGACACATTGATATAGGAGCTGAGTTTCTCACTTACAAGGGAAGAGAACTTGAATGCCATCCATACGCTGGCCACTATTCCGGCCAGTGAGACCGCCTGCTCAATGAAACCCTTCGAAATACCTCTGATGATGCCCGGAATGAAGAGCAGGAGAATCACTATATCAAGAGCGTTCATGTTGCGTATGCGAGTTAAATTGATTATCTTTGCATTCTAAAAAACGGCACTGCAAAATTAGGAAAAATTATATGACATTCAAAGAATATAAGGGATTGGACCTTACCCAGACGGGAAAAGAGGTCCTGGAGAGATGGAAAAGGATGAATGCCTTCGGGAAGTCGCTTCAGCTTCGCGAAGGTGCTCCTGAGTTTGTGTTCTTTGAAGGGCCGCCGTCTGCAAACGGAATGCCCGGCATCCATCACGTCATGGCCCGTTCCATCAAGGATGCCATCTGCCGTTACAAGACCCAAACCGGTTACCGCGTTGCACGCCGCGCCGGCTGGGACACCCACGGACTTCCCGTAGAGCTGGGCGTTGAGAAAAAGCTTGGAATCACCAAGGCCGATATCGGCACAAAAGTGAGCGTGGATGAGTACAACGCCACTTGCCGCAAGGAGGTGATGAAATACACCGCAGAGTGGGAGAACATGACAGAGCGCGTAGGTTACTGGGTAGACATGAAAGACCCTTACATCACCTACGACAACCGTTATATCGAGACCCTGTGGTACCTGCTCAAGAAAATCTATGAGAAGGGTCTCCTTTACAAGGGTTACACCATCCAGCCCTATTCTCCTACAGACGGCACCGGCCTCAGCTCCCATGAGCTGAACCAGCCCGGCTGCTACAAGGATGTATCTGACACCACTGCCACAGTGCAGTTTGAGATAATCAAGGATGGCGCTTCCCAGCCTCTCTACGGCACGGAAACCGTTCCCGCATACTTCCTGGCCTGGACCACAACTCCCTGGACACTTCCTTCAAACACCGCACTTTGCGTGGGGCCGGAGATTGAGTACATCCGTGTACTCTCCTTCAATCCCTACACCGGCGCCCCGGCAGTGTATGTCCTGGCAAAGGATCTCCTTGGCGCCTGGTTCAATCCCAAGGGCGCGGAAATCCCCCTGGAGAATTATCAGAAGGGAGACAAGATTGTGCCTTACAAGGTACTGGACGGCTGTTTCAAGGGCAAGGACCTTGTGGGAATCCGCTATCATCAGCTCATTCCCTGGTTCAAACCTGACTCAGATGCTTTCCGCGTAATCCCCGGAGATTATGTCACTACAAGTGACGGCACCGGCATAGTGCATATCGCCCCCACCTTCGGCGCAGATGATAAACGCGTTGCCGCAGCTGCCGGTATCGGCGCCATCATGCCCATTGACAAGGACGGAAATCCCCAGGCTCAGGTAGACCGCCAGGGCCGCTTTATGCGCCTTGAAGATATGGATCCCGCGTTCGCCGCCACCGTAGATGCTTCCTACAAGGAGTACTCCGGAAGGTACGTGAAAGCCGGCTACAAGCAGTACTTTGAGCACGTTGAGGAAGAAGGTACCCTGGACATTGACCTCTGCGTAATGATGAAGGCCGATGGCCGCGCATTCAAAGTCCAGAAGCATGTCCACAGCTATCCTCACAGCTGGCGCACGGATCTCCCTGTGCTTTATTACCCGCTGGACAGCTGGTTCATCAAGGCATCGGCCGTAAAGGATGAAATGGTGGCCCTGAACAAGCAGATAACCTGGAAACCCGCCAGCACGGGTACCGGCCGCTTTGGCCAGTGGCTGGAGAACATCCAGGACTGGAACCTTTCCCGCAGCCGCTACTGGGGCACTCCGCTGCCCATCTGGCGCACCGAGGACGGTAAGGAGGAGATCTGCATCGGCTCCGTAAAGGAACTTTATAATGAAATTGAGAAGGCTGTTGCCGCCGGTATCATGAGCTCAAATCCCCTCAGGGAAAAGGGTTTTGATCCGGAGGACATGAGCCTCGAGAACTATAACAAGATAGACCTCCACAGGCCTTACGTAGACTATATCTACCTTGTATCGGCCTCTGGCAAGAAGATGACCCGTGAGGCAGACCTCATTGACGTGTGGTTTGACTCCGGCGCCATGCCATATGCCCAGGAAGGCCTCCGTAACCTTGGAAAGAGCGGTTTTGGCGCCACCGCAGACTTCATCGCGGAAGGCGTTGACCAGACCCGCGGCTGGTTCTATACCCTCCACGCCATCCACACTATGATAAGCGGCACTCCCGCTTTCAAGAGGGTGATTTCCAACGGCCTGGTGCTGGACAAGAACGGCAACAAGATGTCAAAGCGCCTTGGAAACGCCGTTGATCCTTTCCAGGCTCTGGATAATTATGGGGCAGATGCCCTACGCTGGTATATGCTCACAAACGCAGAGCCCTGGGACAACCTCAAGTTTGACGAGGGCGGCGTAAGTGATGTCCGCCGCAAGTTCTTCGGCACGCTGTATAATACCTACGCATTCTTTGCAAGGTATGCAAACATTGACGGCTGGCAGATTCCCGTTCAAGCCGGCAATGACGGAAAAGCCCCCGTCATGCCAGACCCTGATCGGGCATCTCTGACGGAACTGGACCGTTGGATCCTTTCCAAACTCAATACCGTCATCCGTGACGTGAGGGCGGCGTATGAGGACTACGACGTAAAAACCTCCGGCCGTATCCTTGAGGCATTTGTCTGTGACGATGTCTCCAACTGGTATGTGCGCCTTAACCGTCAGCGTTTCTGGGCAGGTGAGATGACTCAGGATAAGAAAGCGGCCTATGAGACCCTTTACAAGGTACTTGTAGACGTTGCCGTCCTTGCTGCTCCTATTGCACCGTTCTTTATGGACCAGCTCTACTGTGACCTTGTCCCCGGAGCGGAAAGTGTGCATTTCACACTTATGCCTGAGGCTGCGGAAAAGGCCGTGGACAAGGACCTTGAAGAACGTATGGCACTTGCCCAGCAGGCAACTTCCCTTATCCTTGGAATCCGCAAGAAAGTGAACATCCCCGTGCGTCAGCCGCTCCAGAAGGTTATGATCCCTGTGATTTCAGACAAGGTTCGCCGTCAGCTGGATCAGGTAAAGGGCATAATCCTCACAGAGGTAAACGTTAAGGAGATGGAGTTCATCGAGGACGCTTCCGGCATCATGACTCTCCGCATCAAGCCCAACTTCAAGGTACTTGGCAAAACCTACGGTGCCCGTATGAAGGAGATTGCCGCAGCGTTCGGCGCACTGGACCAGCCGGTCATATCGGCCATACAGAAGGCGGAGACAGCAGGGGAGGCATATACTCTAGCACTTCCCGGCGGTGACGTTGTCCTCAATCCCGGGGATTACGCCATTTCTTCTGAGGATGTTGAGGGCTGGCAGGTTGCAGCAGAGGGTTCTCTTACCGTTGCCCTTGACATAGAAGTTACCCCGGAACTCAGGCTTGAGGGCCTGTCCCGTGAACTTGTGAACCGTATCCAGAACCTCCGCAAGGCTTCCGGATTTGAGGTTACGGACCGTATCCACACTGTAGTTTATTCAGACGATACTTCACTTGCAGAGGCCCTGCAGGTGTATTCAGATTATATCAAATCACAGACACTGTCCCTTTCCATCGGCCTTGAAACAGCCGCTTCCGCTCCTGCAGATGCCGCTGAGGTTGAATGGACAGAGGGCACAATAAAGCTAACCGTTAAAAGATAAGAATATGGAAGAGAACACAAAGACTCGCTATTCCGACGAAGAGCTTGAGGAATTCCGCGCCATCATCAACGAGATGCTGGATAAGGCCCGCGCAGAGTACGCTACCCTCAGGGAAATCGTCACTCACGCCGGAGGTAACGACATCCTGGACACAGCTCCCACATTCAAGACCGTGGAAGACGACGGCGCATTCCAGCTTTCAAAGGAAGAGGCCGGCGCACTTGCACAGCGTCAGTACAAGTTCATCCAGAATCTGGAGGCTGCCCTTGTACGTATTGAGAACAAGACCTACGGCATCTGCCGCGTAACAGGCAAGCTCATCCCCAAGGAGCGCCTGCGTCTGGTCCCTCACGCCACAACAACAGTAGAAGGTAAGGCAATACTTGAAAAGACTGGCAGGAAGTAATTCTGTCATTTCGGGCGCAGTCAATAAATCTCATGAAAAGTAAAGGAAAGTTTCTAATCTTTCTTGGTGTCTTGCTTGTGGTTATAGACCAGGTTATAAAAGTCCTGGTCAAGACCAACATGACCCTTGGAGAAAGCATTCCAGTGCTGGGTAACTGGTTCCAGCTGGTGTTTGTGGAGAACAAGGGCATGGCATTCGGTATGGCTTTCGGCGGCGTAATAGGGAAGTACATCCTTACCATTTTCCGCATTCTGCTATTTGGCGCGCTGTGCTGGTGGATTTCAAGGCTCCTGAAACGCACTCCGAAGGTGCCGATGGGCGTTCTGGTAGGGCTCACGCTCATTACCGCCGGCGCTTTTGGCAATATTGTGGATTGCCTTTGCTACGGCCTAATCTTCAGTGAGTCCACATACACCGCAGTCGCCACTCTTGGTTCTTACGCTCCGTTTATGCAGGGCAAGGTTGTGGATATGTTCTATTTCCCGCTCTGGACATGGCCCAGCTGGCTCCCCGGCCTTGGCGGGCATATCTTTTTCGAGCCCGTTTTCAATTTTGCCGACAGTTGTGTAACCTGCGGAGCAATTTATTTGATTCTATTTCACTGGAAGTTCTTTGCAAAGGAATAAATTTTTCCTATCTTTGCACTCCCGTTTGGAGGAATGGCCGAGTGGTCGATGGCGGCAGTCTTGAAAACTGTTGTACAGCAATGTACCGGGGGTTCGAATCCCTCTTCCTCCGCAAAGTGGTAATAAAAAACCGCGTCAAGCTTGCTTGAACGCGGTTTTTTGTTGGCGCTTTGCATCGCCCGCCGCAGGCGGGGAGGGATGCCGGCGAAGCCGGAATCCCGGAGGAAGAGGGATGTTAAGCACGTTTTAATGCCGAAAATGTGCTCATCTTAGCAGTTTTGCCGTGGATGAGCACAATATTATGCAGTTTCTGTGCTCATCTAGCAGTTTTGCCGTAGATGAACTCATTGTAATGCCGATAAGGTGTGGGTTAAATGGTTAAAACACAAGGGGTTACAAAGGTTTCTGCCAGAACTGGTTATGGTAGAAGATTGTGTAAATTCTGTGAAT
>CACXNH010000022.1 GCA_902768955.1 uncultured Bacteroidia bacterium
GAGAGCTGCCGTTGGTGAAGAGATTGTAGTTTTTGGGGCTCTCCGCAACTGCCTGCCAAAAAGATAATGATGAGTATGATTATGAAAGGTTTTTTCATGACATGGACTATTAGAAGATAAGCTGTATGGCAACGCGTGCGTCCGGGAGAATGAAAGCCTTGCCTCCCTGCTCCGTCCTGACGCCGCAGAGCGGACATGCGTAGCGGACATACTGCTTGTATCCGCCCCAGAACCCCACACCGAGGTCCAGGTTCCAGAACTCATTGAGCATGATCGAATAGCCGCCGTAGGCTCCTGCCCCCCAGGCATCGCCCTCTTCAGTCTCACGGCTCCAGATTCCGCCGATGTTATATACGGAGTAGCGTGCATTTCCGCCAGCCCACCAGCCGGAGTAGACGTGCCAGGGCCACCAGCGGGCCCCGGCCCACCAGGAGTTCTGCCGGGCTTCAAACTGTGTTTCCTTGTCTCCGGCTTTGAAAGTCCATGGATTAAGTTCCGCACCCACATGGACAGAAACATGTTGGGAGACAGCTATGGAGGCCTCTGCATTGATGGTCCCGAGGGACATCCAGTCCACGGCGTTGGTTCCTACCGCAAAACGCTGTCCCCATGAATCTATGCCGCCAGCCAGAATGGTTGCGGCCAGAAGGAATATGCGTACTTTTTTCATTCCTTTTTCGTTTTGATGGCAAAGGAATGAATAAAAAACAGCAAAGAAAAGATGACGCGTTTCATTTTTAAACCCCTGTAACTCTCTGGTAATCAGTTGGTTACAGGGGTGTAATGAAACGTTTCCCGCATGGAAACGGATAAGCCTTTGAATGTGAGCCTGTTAGGCGCTCAAAAACTTACAATATATTCATGGATTGTTCACGAATTTTTTCAAGTTCGTCCTTCATTTTTACCACCAGCTGCTGGATTCCGGCATGATTTGCCTTGGATCCTGTGGTGTTTATCTCGCGGCCCATCTCCTGGATTATGAAGCCGAGTTTCTTTCCGGGGTAGGGCTCCGAGTCAATGACCTCCATGAAATATTTGCAGTGCTGGCGCAGGCGCACCTTTTCCTCGTTTATGTCATATTTTTCAAGGTAGAAGATCATCTCCTGTTCAAAACGGGAAGGATCGGCCTTCACCTGAAGGTCTGTCATTGCCTTTGCAAGTTTATCCCTGACGGCCTGGATGCGCTCTCCCTCCAGGGCTTCCACTCCATCATAATAAGAGAGGATGTTGTTGACGCGGGAGGTTACGTCCGCGTATAGGGCCTTGCCTTCAATTGCCCTGTAGGCGCAAATCTGCTCCAGGGCTTCCCTTATTCCGGCTTCCACAAGGGGCCAGTTTCCGGGGGTGATTACATCGGCCTTCTTAGCGTCCACTACGTCCGGAAGGCGCAGGATGCCGCTGGCAAGGATGCTCCCGACGCCGGGATCTTTGAGGAAGGTCTTTGTAAAGACGGTCTCTGCGTCCATGGCTTTCACTACGCTGCGCCAGTAACTGTGGAATACGTCGGCATTGATCTGGTGGGCCGATTCCTCCCCGCCTGCTTCCCAATTGAGGAAAAGGTCTATGGTGCCGCGGACCAGGGTGTCTCCAAGCATCTTCCTCACTACCAGGTCCTTATCCTTGGGAAGGAGGGAACTTTTTATGTTGATGTCGGCGCTCTTGGAGTTTAGTGCGCGTATCTCCACGGTGAGTTTTCCCCCCTCTAGGAGGACTTCGGCCTTACCGTAGCCGGTCATGGATTGAATCATGATTTTGCTGTTTTGAGTACAAATATAGCTTTTTTTCCTTATATTTGTAAACTAGGAAATAACTTGCAAAACGTTATACTAAACAATTGTTTTATGATAGTAAGGTCCTTCTATCTCAAGAAGCAGTACGCAAGCCAGATAGCAGCACTGTGCACCCCGGAAGTCATTGCAGTAATCCGCCCGGAGAGAGCCGTGGAGGCCATGTTCTCAGAGGCCATAAGTGTTACCATAGACCAGAAAAAGAACGCTTCGGCCCATATGGAATCCATCAGGGAGTATTATTATTCCCTTGAAGAAAGTCCCTCATACCGTGAGAAGGTGGATACAATCCTTGACACTGTGTCCGGTTATCTCAGGGAGGCAATGTACGTCCAGACAGAGCGCAGTGCCATTCAGGATTACGTTATGGCAAAATGTGCGCGCCTGTGTGCAGAGGCAATCTGCATAAAGGCACAAGGCAAACTTCTTGACGGAACGGAACTTATGATATGTCACACTGTCCAGCACTTTGACTGGCGGCAGTCCCAGGTCCAGATCCGTGAGCGCTGCATGCCCGGCCAGATTATCCCCGGCGGCTATGGAAGGCTCAACACCGGATATATAGTTAAGGTTGGGAAGGACGGCGCGCATCTTATGGCATCGCTCATAGGAGCCACCCTGGATGCCCAGTCCATAGAATTCTATACTGATGGCAGGGCTTTCCGGTCAGAGGCTGCAATGACCTACGATGAGGCCGCCCACTATTGCTCCCAGGAGCATGCCGCCTTTGCTTCATCGGCCGTTTGGCCGGCAAAGAATGCCGGTATTCCCATTGTGGTAAAGGATATCACGGATCCTTCATTTGAGGGTACGCTAATATCCAATGCATCGGCCAACAAAACAGCAGTAATCTGCGACAAGGACCTTGACCTCATAACCGTTTATGGAACGGGTCTTCTTGGCCGTGTAGGTATGTCCGGGGCCATTTTCTCCTGCCTTGCAAGCGCCAACGTGAATGTGCGTTTCATTGCCCAGACATCTTCTGAGTACAGTATCTCGTTTGCGGTTAAGAGCGTGGATAAGGACCGCTGCGTAGAAGCCATACAAAGTCTTTTCAAGGACAACCCTCTCCTTCCGCTGGATGATGTAGTTGTGGCAAATCAACTGGTGGGTATAGTGACTGTCTTCGGCAGCCGCATGAGGAATCTTCCCGGGACATCGGCCGCTATATACAATAAGATGGGGGAGGCCGGCATCAACATCATAGCATCGGCCCAGGGCGGCGAGGAACTCTCTATCTCCCTGGTGGTTAAGGCGGCCGATGCCGAGCGTGCCGCAGCGCTGCTTCAGTAGCCCTGGCGCGTAAACGCCTGATTTAAAACGGTATATGAGTAGAGGGGTGCACCTGCAGGTGCACCCCTCTACTGGTAAGTAATTGACTATCAGGTGTTTGTCTGGCGGGCTATTTTATGATGCCTTCTTCCTTGAACACCTTTGTAAGTGCCTCAACTGCCCGGTCCACCTGCTCACGTGTGTGGGTGGCCATAAGGGAAAAGCGGATGAGGGTGTCCTGGGGTGCGCATGCCGGAGGTATGACGGAGTTGATGAATACGCCTTCGTCAAACGCACGCTTTGTCACGATGAAGGTTTTCTCCAGGTCACGCACATATAGCGGGATGATGGGGCTCTCAGTCTCTCCAATCTCAAAACCGGCCTCCCTGAAACGCCTTAATGCATAATTTGTCACATCCCAGAGCTTTGTGATGCGCTCAGGTTCCTTCTGGATAATGTGAAGGGCCTCCAGGGCCGATGCAGTAGCGGCGGGAGTATCGCTGGCCTGGAAGATATAGGTGCGGGCGCTGTGGCGGAGCCAGTTGATGATGACGCTGTCGGCGGCGATGAAACCTCCGATGGCGGCAAGGCTCTTTGAAAAAGTACCCATGATGAGGTCTACCTCCTTGGTAAGGTTGAAGTGGTTGCAAACACCACGGCCCTGTTTGCCGAATACGCCAATGCCGTGGGCTTCGTCCACCATAATCACCACATTGTCATACTTGTGCTTGAGTTCCACAATCTCGGGGAGTTTTGCAAGGTCACCCTCCATTGAGAACACGCCGTCCACCACGATTAGTTTCACGGCCTGCTTGGGGCAGCGTCTGAGGCACCTTTCGAGGTCCTTCATATCGTTGTGCTTGTAGTGGAGGCTCTTTGCAAAAGAGAGGCGGCGGCCGTCTACTATGGATGCATGGTCCCGGTCATCGCAGATGATGAAGTCGTCCTTGGTGAGGAGCTGGGGGATGACACCGCTGTTTACGGTAAAGCCGGTAGAGAATACCAGGGCCTCATCCTTGCCCACAAATTCTGCAAGCTCCTTCTCAAGCTGCACGTGGATGTCCAGGGTACCGTTGAGAAAGCGTGAGCCGGCACAGCCGGAGCCGTATTTCCTGAGGGCTTCAATACCTGCGTTGATAACGCGCTCATCTCCGGTAAGGCCTGTATATGCGTTGGATCCGAACATCATGATCTTGTGACCGTCCATGGTTACCTCGGTTCCCTGTTTGGATGTTATCTGGCGGAAGTAGGGATAGATGCCCTTCTCCATCATTTTCGGGATAGATGCCCTTCTCCATCATTTTCTGGGGAAGGTCATATTTTGCCAGTCTGGCGTGTAAAAGTCCCATTTTTCAGTAGGTTTTGGTTTTGTTTTAAACGTACAAAATTACTAAAAAAATTTTTATCGGGAAATATATGCCGTTTTTTTAGTAACTTTGGGGGTTAATATGTAATTATGGAAGAGCGTAAACTTAACTTCATTGAAGAAATAATTGAGAAGGACCTCTCAGAGGGTAAAGTAGATTCCATCATCACCCGCTTCCCTCCTGAACCCAACGGTTACCTTCACCTTGGCCATGCCAAGAGCATCTGCCTGAACTTCGGCCTTGCCCAGAAGTATGGCGGAAAAACCAACCTCCGCTATGACGATACAAATCCCACCAAGGAAGACACTGAGTACGTGGATTCCATCAAGGAGGATATCAAGTGGCTTGGTTTCCAGTGGGAAAAGGAACTCTACGCGTCTGATTATTTTGACCAGCTCTATGAATGGGCGGAGGAACTCATCAAGAGGGGCCTTGCATACGTTGACGACCAGACCCAGGAACAGATCAGGGAAAACCGCGGCACCGTAGACAAACCCGGTACCCCCAGCCCCTGGAGAGACCGCAGCGTAGAGGAAAACCTCAAGCTTTTCCGTGAGATGAAAGCCGGAAAGTACGCAGAAGGAGAGAAGGTTCTCCGTGCCAAGATAGACATGGCCCATCCCAATATGATGTTCCGTGACCCCCTCCTCTACCGCATCAAGTTTGCACATCATCATCGCACCGGGGACAAGTGGTGCATCTACCCCATGTATGACTTCACCCATGGTCAGTGTGACTCCATAGAGCATATCACCCACAGCATATGTACGCTGGAATTTGACGTCCACAGGCCGCTCTATGACTGGTTCATCGAGACCCTTGGCATCTATCCCAGCCATCAGTATGAGTTTGCCCGCCTCAACCTCACATACACCCTCATGAGTAAGCGTAAGCTCCTGGAGCTTGTCCAGAAGGGCCTCGTGAGCGGTTGGGACGACCCCCGTATGCCCACTCTCTGCGGTGTCCGCCGCCGTGGCTATACAGCCAACGCCCTCCGCATGTTCTGTGACAAGATTGGCGTATCAAAGCGTGACCAGCTTATGGACATCCAGCTTCTTGAGTGGTGCGTAAGGCAGGACCTCAATGAACGCAGCAACATCACCAACTGGCCGGAAGGCAAGGTTGAGTGGTTTGACTGCCCCCTCAACCCCGCAGATCCCGAAGGCGCAAAGCGCAAGGTCCCATTCACCGGCAATCTCCTCATAGACCGGGCAGATTTCATGGAGGATGCCCCCAAGAAGTTCTTCCGTCTTAAACCAGATGGTGAGGTCCGCCTCAAATACACATACATAGTAAAGTGCAATGAGGTTATCAAGGATGAGAACGGAGAGATTGTGGAACTCAGGTGCACCTATGACCCTTCACCGGAATACCGTCCCGTCAAGGGCACCATCCACTGGGTCAGTGAAGCGCACGCCAAGGAACTGGAACTGAGAAACTATGACCGCCTGTTCACCCTGGCCGATATGTCACAGGTCCCCGAGGACCGCGATTACAAGGATTTCCTCAATCCGGATTCCCTGATAATCGGCAAGGGATACGCAGAACCCGCCCTTCTTCAGGACAAATCAGGCATCGCCGTCCAGTTTGAGCGTACTGGCTACTATGTAGAAGATAAAGACTCCACACCGGAGCACCCCGTTTTCAACAAGACCACAGCCCTCAAAGACTCCTACAAACCTGAGTAACGGCGTAAACATATCGGAAAACAGCAGAAGGATCGCACGCAATACGGTCCTTCTGTATTTCCGTATGGGAGTGATGCTCCTTGTGGGGCTGTATACTTCCCGCGTTGTCCTTGGCGCTTTAGGTCAGGACGACTACGGTACTTTCGGCGCTGTTGGAGGTGTTGTGGCCCTTTTCTCCGTCCTCACTGGGGCCGTGGCCAGCGCTATCAGCCGCTTCATGGCAGTGGAATTGGGCAGGACCCACAAACGCATGGAAGACGTGTTTTCCACCACTGTTTTTGTGCAGGCCGCCTTGGCGGCGGTTGTCCTTGTCCTTGCGGAGGCTCTCGGGGTGTGGTTCCTGAACACTCGGATGTCCATCCCGGACGGCCGTATGGAGGCCGCCAACTGGGTGTTGCAGTGCGCTATCGGCGTGTTTGTGGTTAATATGCTGTCTGTGCCGTATAATGCCGCTATCATCGCCCATGAGAAAATGGAAGCCTTCGCGTATATCAGTATTGCCGAAGCCTTTCTGGCTCTGGGTGCGGCGCTGGCAACACGCTATGCGCCAACCGACAAACTGAAACTCTACGCTGTCCTGATGCTGGGGGTGGCCGTATTGGTCCGAGCCCTATATAGCGTCTATGCACATCGGCACTTCCCGGAATGCCGTTTTCGCCGCAGATATGTAAACCGTCCGCTCATTCGTGAGATGGGTGCTTTTGCCGGGTGGACCTTCCTGGGAAGCGGGGCAAGTGTGCTTAACGCCCAGGGCATCAATATCCTTTTCAATCTGTTCTTCGGCGTGCGGGTTAATGCGGCCCGGGATGTAACGGTGAAACTGGAGGGGAATGTGACGCGCTTTATCAACAACATCACCACGGCCATAAATCCCCAGATAAACAAGTCCTTTGTAGCCGGTTCCCATGAGTATCTCCATGAATTAGTGTGCAAGGGTGCCAAATATTCATATTTCCTGTATTTTTTCTTTGCTCTCCCCATTATCCTTGAGACTCCGGAACTGCTTAGGCTTTGGCTGGGGGTTGTGCCGGACCATACCGTGGAATTTGTACGCATCGCCATGCTCTATTCCCTCTGCGTGGCTGTAGGAAACCCTTTTGTAACGGCCGTTTTCGCTACGGGGAAGATTAAAGTGTATGAAATTGTGGCATCGGCCACCAATGTGATGGCTTTTCCTCTTTCCTACATAGCATTCAAACTGGGTGGAACGCCGGAAACCGCTTATTGGTTCATGGCTGGAACTGCATTTCTTGTGCTGCTGGAGCGCATAGGTTTCGCCTGTGCCCAGACTGGCCTTAAACCCGGAAAGATTGCCCGGGACACTCTGCTTCCGGTTGCTCTTGTGAGCGTGCCTGCAGCTGTGGTTCCACTGGCCGTATTCCTGCTTCAGGAACCATCTCCCATCAGGACCCTGGAGGTGACGCTTGTATCTTTCCTCGCCACCGCTGTGTCTTCTTTCTTCCTTGGAACTACGTCAGGGGAGAGATCGGCTGTCATTCAAACTGTAAAATCACGTATCTTAAAGCGATAAAACTATGATTATCGGTTATACTACCGGAGTATTCGACCTCTTTCATGTGGGGCATCTGAATCTGCTCAAAAACGCCAAATCCCTCTGTGACAAACTCATCGTGGGCGTATCTACCGATGAACTTGTCCAGTACAAGGGCAAGCACCCCTTCATTCCTTTTGAGGACCGTCTGGAGATTGTCCGTAGCATCAAGTACGTAGATGCCGCCGTGCCCCAGTATGACATGGATAAGTTGGCCGCGTGCAAGAAACTTGGCGCCAGCATCCTATTTGTGGGAGATGATTGGTACGGGACGGAAAAATGGGAAAAGTTTGAGGGAGAATTGAAGGCCGAAGGTATTCAGGTAGTATATTTCCCCTATACAAAGGGCATCTCATCTACCAAGATCAACGAGGCTCTGGACCGCGTGAGGGAAAAGTAGCCTTATGGGTAAAGAGTTCTGCATGAGCTCCTTTCTGGCGCTCCGCTATATTGAGAAGCCCGATGAAGACTTCTCGCCCGCGCTGCGTCACCGTCCCGTGAGAAGAATCCCGGAAAATGAAAAAACGCCTGTCTCGGGTGCTCCGGATCTGGATGTCGCCATCCAAAAAGTTTTCCACTCGCTGAAAGGTGAGAGACTGGGGCTCCTGCTCTCAGGCGGCATGGACAGCGGTATCCTGGCCTCCTATATGCCAGAGGGGGCCGATGCCTACACCTTTCGTTTCATGGGCGGGTCTTTCGAGGCCGATGAACTCTCCCGGGCTCAGGAATTTGCCCGCCGGTGCAGGCTGAACCTGCATTACGTGGATATAGACTGGAGCGTGGTAGAAGACTGTCTGCCCCCCGTAATGAAATCCAAGGGGGCCCCGGTACATTCCATTGAGCCGCAGCTGTTTTTTGCTGCCCGTCAGGCGCTGCGGGACGGAGTTTCCCGGATGGTTATTGGTGATGCCGCCGACTATGTCTTTGGCGGTATGGACGGCCTGTATGCCAAGGACTGGACCTTTGATGAGTTTGTAAGGCGTTATATATATGTAGATCCGGCCAGCGTTCTGGTGGATCCTGTGTCCATGGACTATCTGTTCGAGCAATACCGCACCGGAGAGCACAGCATAGACTTTGTGAAGTTTCTGGATGTTGTCTGCATGGATGAGAGTTACAGCAGTTATGAAAATGCTTTCGCTGCGGCCAGTATGCCTTACACTGATCCTTATGAAGCCCTTGTCATGGCTCAGCCGCTGGATCTTTCACGTCTTAGAAGCGGTGATTCGAAGTACATAGTGCGGGATCTCTTCCGCATGCGTTACCCCGGTCTTTCCATACCCCGGAAACTTCCCATGCCACGGCCGGTGGATTCTTACTTTGCATCTTGGAAGGGCCCTGTAAGGCCTGAATTCAGGCAAGATGTAGACTATACCAGTTTCTCCGGCAACCAGAAGTGGCTTATCTGGTGCCTTGAGCGTTTTTTGGATACCATGCTATGATTCGTCCAGGCGTCATATCGTTTCTCAAGGATTTGAAGCGCGGCATCAAAGATCTGATGTCGCTTGGTTGCATGGCCTTCACATCACTTCTGCCAAGGGACCGCAGCCTTGCGCTTTTTGGAGCCTGGGAGGGACATCAGTATGCCGACAATCCCCGCGTGCTTTATCTGCTTTTCCTGGAACTGTATCCCGGGAAACGCGGCATATGGCTCACATCGGAAAAAGCCATTGCCATGGAACTCCAGGAACAAGGCCTTCCTGTTTGCATGAACGGATCGTTCCGTGCTGCGTTTCTCAAGCTCCGGGCTGGATATGTGATTCTTTCAAACTCGTTCCGTGACGTTGGGGGAAGCGCCCTTTTGGGCGGGGCAAAGGTCCTGAATGTATGGCATGGGATACCGATTAAGCGTATCGGCATTCCGGAAGGACGCTTCAGGAAATGGGTATATCTTAGAAAACGTGGTCTGACGCGGTACAGTTTTGTCTCTTCATCCCCAGGTGTGACTGCCCAGTTCAAGAAAGGTTTTCTGCTTTCAGACACACATATCCGTGAATGGGGCCAGGCCCGAAATGATGTTTTTTATCTTCCGCACCGCAATCCCATCAGGGAGTCGTTCTCCGGCATGAGGACAATAGTGTATATGCCCACCTTCAGGGGAGACTGGATGAAGAGCCCGGTAATGGACCTCTCAAACATACTGGATCTTCCTGCCATCGATGAATTCTGCGGCCGCAACGGTATGGTGTTTCTGATAAAATTCCACAAATGGACTCGGTTCAGTCCCATTGGGAATTACAGGAGCGTCAAGGTCCTGGAGAATCATCCCGATGCCCAGTTGACTCTGGATGCTGCCGATATCCTCATCACGGATTATTCCGGCTGCTTTATAGACCATCTACTTCTGGACAGGCCTCAGATTTTTTTCGCATATGACCTTCAGCAGTATTTGTCGGCCGATCTTGGTTTCCAGTACGATTACAAGGAGATTGTTCCGGGCCCAGTATGCCTGGACGGCAACCAGTTGATGAATGAGCTGGAAGCCCTTGCGTCGGGGGAGGACCCGTGCAGGGACAAGCGCAGGCAGCGGCTTGACTATTTTTACAGCAAAGAGAACCGGGGGCCTGTCGCCCGAAAACAATTGGAGAAGTTTTTATGCCAAGAGTAAGTGTAATAGTCCCTTCCTTCAATCTTGGGAAGTACCTTCCTGAAACGCTGGAAAGCGTTATGGCCCAGACCTTTACGGATTGGGAATGCATAATTGTGGAAAACGGTTCCATGGATGATTCGCCTGCAATTGTCAAATCATTCTGCGGGAAGGATGGCCGGTTTGTGCCGCTAATGCTTCCGGAAAACGTTGGCGTAGCCGCTGCCAGGAACAAGGGCCTTGACATCGCAATAGGGGAATATATCCTGTTTTTGGATGCCGATGACATAATTGCACCGCACTATATGGAAGAGGCCGTGGCAGCCCTGTACGCAGACCCATCCCTTACTGTGGTCTACGGCAAGGCCCGGCGTTTTGGCTCAGAGACCTCCTGGGACCTTCCGGCCTTTTCGATGGAAACTATGCTTGCACGCAACTGCCTTTATATCAGTTGCTTCTTAAGAAAGGAGATTCTTCGCTGCGCTCAGAATAACAGCGGAGTGCCCGTGTCTTTCGACCCTGAATTCAAGACAGGCTTCGAAGACTGGGATTTCTGGCTCTCCGTCCTTGAGAGGGTGGAGACCCCCAAGGTGAAGCAGTTGGAAAGCGTATGCTTCTACTACCGCACACGCCGCTCATCCCGCAACAGGGGAGTAACAGACGAGGCCCTGAAGGATATCCGCCGCCGCCTTTGGAACAAGCATAAGGCTCTTTATGGCCGATATTTTTGCAACCCCCTTGAAACTGTGGAGTACCGCCGCCTTGAGAGTTCTTTCCGCAAGGCATCCCGCTGGTCCCTGGCCTGGAAACTCCGTTTACTGCTTAGAAAACTCTTCGTATGAAACGCGTTCTGGTAATAGTAGTCACCTACAATGGAATGACGTGGCTTGACCGCTGCATTGGCTCCGTGGTAGCAGACGGGCAATCTGAGCCTGCCATGACGGCAGATCTCTTTGTGGTGGACAACGACTCCACTGACGGCAGTGCAGACTACGTTGAGGGGCATTTCCCGGGGGTAAAACTCACCCGCAGCGCAGAGAACCTTGGCTTTTCCAAGGCCAACAACCTTGGCTTTGAATACGCCATGAATAAGGGCTATGACTACGTCTACCTCCTCAATCAGGACGCCTGGCTGGCCCCCGGCGCCCTTGAAACCCTTGTCAGTGCCGCCGATTCCCACCCTGAATATGCAGTCCTCAGCCCCCTCCAGTATCAGGACGGATTTGAAGAACTTGACAGATTATTCAAAAAGGATAAAACTCCTCCCGCGGCGCACTGGCTGGTGCCCACCGCGGCCATTCGGAAAATCGGCCTTTTCAATGAGGAGTTGTTCCCGTTGTACGGACAGGACGACGACTGGTGTAACAGGGCCCGGTATCACGGATATGAGGTAGGAGTGGTGCCTGAGGCTCGTGCGGTGCACGACAGGGCGCAGAGGAAAGAGGCCAAGGAGAAGATAATTGACAGGAATTACCGCATAGGGTCACTGGTGAGACTTTGTGACATAAACAGGCCTTTGTGGGAGAGATTCCTGTACGTGTGCCTGTTCACGGCAGTAAAAACTGCCAAATATGTCAGTTTTCTGCCACTTAAACATTATATTTCAATATGTAAGGCACTGCCATCTGTCAGGAAATGCCGGAGGCACGCGATTTGATAATTTGCGCCGATGTTCGTATATTTGTAAGATTTAGTAAATAATGTCATAATATGGCAGTAGCAGACATACTTAAGAAAATATTCGGTTCTAAGAGTGACCGTGACATGAAGGCCATCAAACCCTATCTTGCCAAGGTCCTTGCAGCATACCCTGAAATTGATGCTTTATCGCCCGATGGCCTGAGGGAGCGCAGCGCAGCGCTTCGTGCAAAGATCTTCGAGGTTGAAAAGCCCTTCGAAGACCGTATTGCAGAAATTAAGGCCCGTATTGAGGAAGACATCCCCATTGAGGAAAAGGAAGCCCTTGCATCGGAGTCCGATAAACTTGTGAAGGATGAGGATGATGCCATTGAGGTGATTCTCAATGAGATCCTGCCTGAGGCCTTTGCCATCATGAAGTCCACGGCAAGGCGTTTTGCCCAGAATGAGACCGTAGAGGTTACGGCCTCCGAGTTTGACAAGAAGCTTGCGGCAGAAAGCCGTGACTTTGTTGAGATTCAGGGAGACAAGGCCATCTGGCACAACCACTGGCAGGCAGGCGGTAATGAGATTACCTGGGACATGGTCCATTATGATGTCCAGCTCATCGGCGGTATAGTCCTCAACGGCGGCGTCAAGATAAACAAGGAGCAGCGCGGTATGATTGCTGAAATGGCAACCGGTGAAGGTAAGACCCTTGTGGCAACCCTGCCCGTGTTCCTGAACGCACTTGCCGGAAAGGGCGTCCATGTTGTTACCGTCAACGATTACCTCTCCAAGCGTGACTCGGAGTGGATGGGCCCCCTCTACATGTTCCATGGCCTTTCCGTAGACTGCATAGACAAGCACAGGCCCCACTCGGATTCACGCCGCAGGGCATACGAGTGCGACATAACATTCGGCACCAACAATGAATTCGGCTTTGACTACCTCCGTGACAACATGTGCTCACGCATGTCAGACCTTGTCCAGCGCAAGCACCACTACGCAATTGTGGATGAGGTGGACTCCGTTCTCATCGACGACGCCCGTACCCCCCTTATCATCTCCGGCCCCATGGAGAAGGCTTCCGGTGATGAGCAGTTCATGGAGTATCGGCCCTATGTGGAGAGCCTCTACAACAAGCAGAGGGCCCTTGTCAATACTACCCTCAATGAGGCCAAGAAACTCATAGCCGCCGGCAATGAGAAGGACGGCGGCCTGCTTCTGTACCGCTGCCACAAGGGACTTCCCAAGTATCAGCCCCTCATCAAGTTCCTCTCTGAACCCGGCATGAAGGCCCTCATGCAGAAGACCGAGGCCTACTACATGCAGGACAACGAGCGTGAGATGCCAACCGTCACGGATCCGCTCTACTTTGTTATCAATGAGATCCTCAACTCCGTGGATATGACGGATAAGGGCCATGACGCCCTTGCCGGAAGCGTCTCGGATCCCAACTTCTTCGTGCTCCCGGATATGGGAAGCGCCATTGCCGATATCACCCACGACACAACGCTCTCTCCCGCGGAAAAGGCGGAGAAGAAGGATGCCCTCATGGAGGACTTTTCCCTCAAGAGCGAGCGTGTACACACGGTTATCCAGCTCCTGAAGGCATACGCAATGTTCACCAAGGACATAGACTACGTCATTGTAGACAACAAGGTGAAGATTGTGGACGAGTCCACCGGCCGTATCATGGAGGGCCGCCGCTGGAGTGACGGTCTCCACCAGGCGGTTGAGGCCAAGGAAAACGTGAAGGTTGAAGCCGCAACCCAAACCTTTGCTACCATCACCCTCCAGAACTACTTCCGTATGTACCACAAGCTTGCCGGTATGACCGGTACCGCAGAGACGGAAGCAGGTGAGTTCTGGGATATCTACAAGCTGGATGTGGTTGTCATTCCCACCAACAGGCCCGTTATCAGGGACGACCAGAATGACATTATATACAAGACAAAGAAGGCAAAGTTCAACGCCGTCATAGACAAGGTTGTGGAACTCTCTGCAGCCGGACGCCCGGTGCTTGTGGGTACCACGGACGTTGAAACCTCCGAACTCCTTGCCCGCATGATGTCAATGCGCGGCATAAGGGCCAACGTCCTCAATGCAAAGGAGCATGCCCGTGAGGCCGAAATCGTTGCGCAGGCAGGTCATAAGGGCAGGGTTACCATTGCCACCAACATGGCCGGCCGTGGTACGGATATCAAGCTCACCCAGGAGGTGAAGGATGCCGGTGGCCTTGCTATTATCGGCACCACACGCCATGACTCCCGTCGCGTAGACCGTCAGCTCCGCGGCCGTGCCGGCCGTCAGGGAGACCCCGGAAGCTCATGCTTCTACATCTCCCTGGAGGATGACCTCATGCGTAAGTTTGGCTCTGAGCGTATCGCAGGCGTTGTTGATAAGCTTGGCATGGCCGATGACGAGGCCCTTGTGAGCGGAATGCTCTCCAAGAGTATTGAATCGGCCCAAAGGAGGGTTGAGGAGAACCACTTCGGCTGGCGTAAACGCACCCTGGAATACGACGACGTAATGAACTATCAGCGTGAGGCCGTTTACTCACGCCGCCGTAACGCCCTTTCCGGAGAGCGCATAGAGATTGATGTCCAGAACATGATGGAGGACACCGCCAACATCCTTGTGCAGCAGAGCGAGGGAATGAGTTTCCAGGAATTTGAAGAGTATGTGATTGGAAAACTCTCCATAGACCTTGGCTTTGATGAGGCTTTCTATTCAGATGCAAAGCCCCAGGCAATTGCCCAAAAACTTGCCCAGCACATGCAGGAGGTATTCGCCCGCCGTATGGACACCATGATCCAGAAGGTGAATCCCGTCATAAAGACTGTGTTTGAGAAGCAGGGAAGCATGTACGAGAACATAGCTATTCCCATCACCAACGGCAAGAAGCAGCTCAACCTCTCCGTAAACCTCAAGAAGGCCTATGAGACTGAGAGCCGTGAAATTGCCAAGGCCCTGAGCCGCAGCATAATCCTCTATTATATTGACGACTACTGGAAGCAGCACCTAAGGGACATGGACGACCTCCGTCAGAGCGTCCAGAACGCCGCGTATGAGCAGAAAGATCCTCTGGTGGTGTACAAGCTTGAGAGCTACAACCTATTCACGGAAATGCTTGAAAAGCTCAACGAGGAAGTCCTTACATTCCTTCTCCGTGCATTCATCCCGCTCAGGGATGCCTCCGATGCCCGTGAGGCCCGCCCGGCCAGCCAGCCCAACCGCAATCTCCAGCAGATGCACGGCACGGATCCTTCCCAGTTGTCCACAAACGGGGAACAGCGTGCCCGTATGCCTGTTCGCGTAGACAAGCACGTAGGTAGAAATGACCCCTGCCCCTGCGGCAGCGGCCTCAAATACAAGAACTGTCACGGAAAGGGAATCGCTTAAGATTCCCTTTTTTGTGGCTTGTTGATAAGTGTTGTTGATAACTTTTTGCGGGAAATTTTGAGCGGCCAGTTGTTTTAAAAAATTTTAATATCTATCTTTGTCCGGTCATAATAGGCCTGAGGGGTAAGGAAATCATTACACAAACCTATTATATTTATGACAAATTCTCAGCAAGCCATCTATGATGCCCGTACGCTCGGTAGGGGCAAGATGCTCACCCTCGGTCTCCAGCACATGTTCGCCATGTTCGGAGCCACGGTCCTGGTTCCCGTCATCACGGGCCTTTCAATGAGTGCCACACTGCTGTTCGCAGGACTTGGTACCTTGATTTTCCACCTTCTTACCAAAATGCGGGTGCCGGCGTTCTTAGGATCGTCCTTCGCTTTCCTCGGTGGCTACGCTGCAGTAGTCTCAATGGGAGCACAGGAGGGCCTCTCGGCCGCTGAATCTTTACCTTATGCCTGCATCGGAGTATTCTCGGCAGGCATTATTTATTTCGTCCTGGCCGGCCTTATCGCTGCTTTCGGTGCCAAGAAGGTGATGCGCTTCTTCCCGCCCATCGTGACAGGACCCATCATCATCGCCATCGGCCTTACCCTCAGCGGAAGCGCCATCCAGAACTGTAACTCCAACTGGTGGATAGCCCTCCTTGCAATTGCCATCATCGTGGTGTGCAACATCTGGGGCAAGGGTATGATAAGGATCATCCCTATCCTTCTGGGCGTGCTGGGCTCATACCTTGTGGCTGCCTGTTTCGGCCTGTGTGATTTCACTCCCGTAAAGGAGGCCGCCTGGTTCGGGCTTCCTTTCCGGTGGGAAGACACTGCGTTCTACGTATTCAGTGATCCTAAGTGGGGCCTTATAGTAAGTGCAATCATAGCAATCGTACCTATCTCCCTTGCTACCATGATGGAACATATAGGTGATATGTGCGCCATCTCTTCCACTACCGGAATCAACTATCTTGAGGAGCCCGGCCTCCACCGCACCCTTATGGGAGACGGCCTTGCAACAATGTTTGCATCTTTGTTCGGTGCCCCTGCAAACACCACTTACGGTGAAAATACCGGAGTTCTCAACCTCACAAAGGTCTTTGACCCCAAGGTTATCCGCATCGCTGCAATTTTTGCCATCATCCTCAGCTTCTGTCCCAAGTTCAGCGCTTTGATTGCGTGTATGCCCGCATCTTCAATCGGAGGCGTATCCCTGGTGCTCTACGGTATGATTTCCGCTGTGGGTGTACGCAATATCGTTGAAAACAAGGTAGACTTCACCAAGAGCCGCAACGTCCTGGTGGCTGCGCTCATCCTGGTGCTTGCAATTGGAATCAAGTACGGTGCCGGTGATGCCATAGACCTTGGCTTCACCAAACTCAGTGGCCTTGCCGTGGCTGCCCTGGTGGGCGTTATCCTCAATGCCGTCCTGCCAGGAAAGGACTATGAATTCGGGGCCAACCCCGAAGGCGACAAAGCGGTTGATTTTGAGATCAACCCTTCATTACGCAAATAGCATAACACCCGGCCTTCCCAAAGCCGGGTGTAATTTTTAAACATACACAACATTCATAAACTACGCTTTATTTATGTCAAAAAGAACTATTCTTTCCGTTGCTGCCGCAGCGCTTGCCCTTGGCCAGGTTGCCAAGGCTCAGACCAATCTCCAGGTGTTTTACGACTTCTCCAAGGATCGTGGACACGCTACTACTACCTTGGAAGGTTTCTACGGTGATAACTGGGGTAATACCTTCTTCTTCATAGACTATGATTATAAAGGTCTTAATCCGGAAAAGAAGAATGTTACTCCTTCAAGCACTTACTTCGAGATTGCCCGTTGCTTCAATTTCTGGCAGAATGTCCCTGTCCTGAACGCTTTCAGCCTGCAAGTGGAATATAACGGTGGTTTGCTGATTGGGGGAGCCCAGGCTGTTCCTGCCGGCTCTTTCACAGGTTACGGAATCAATCATTCATTCCTTGCCGGATTGGATTATTTCATCCATAGCAATGATTTCAGGAATACTCTGAACCTTAAAGTCCTCTACAAAGGTATTCTTGGCGCTACCAGTAAGGTTCCTATGCAGTTTACCGTTGTATGGGGTATGCAGGACCTCTTTGGCGTAACGGGTCTGCGTTTCAGCGGTTTTGCCGATTTCTGGTGGCAGGACCAGTTCCTCTTCCCTTGGGCCGATAACGCAGACTATCGTGATTTCACAAAGGGTGAGAATACAAGCGTAACATTCATCTCCGAGCCCCAGATATGGTACAATGTGGGTCAGCACTTCGGCGTTCCAAATCTCAATATAGGCGGCGAAGTTGAGCTGAGTTACAACTTTGGCACTCTCCTTGGGTTCAGGGTACGTCCCTGCGCAGGTATCAAGTGGGTATTCTAATATAGGAGGAAAGCCCAATGAAACCTGCATTCGAGAAGCTTTTTGGCTTTGACAGCAAGAAAAACAGCGTAAGGACAGAGATTCTTGCCGGTATCACTACCTTCCTCACCATGGCCTATATCCTGGCCGTGAACCCCGGTATCTTCAGCGCCCTTCCCGGAATGCCTGCAGGCAGCGTATTCACCGCCACTGCGGTTGCAGCTATAATAGGTACCCTCATCATGGCAGTCTATGCCAAGAAGCCTTTCGCCCTTGCTCCCGGTATGGGCCTCAATGCCTTCTTCGTGTACACTGTCTGCCTTGGAATGGGTTACTCCTGGCAGTTTGCCCTCACTGCAGTTCTTCTTGAAGGTATTCTTTTCATAGTTCTCACCCTCACGAAGGTTCGCAGCTGGCTCCTTAATGCCATCCCCGGTACCCTGAAGAAAGCCATCGGCGCCGGTATCGGCCTGTTCATCGCTTTCATCGGCATGCAGAACGCCGGCATCATCGTGAACAATGATGCTACCCTTGTGAGCCTTGGTAACATCACTCAGGGGAAGGCACTGCTTGGTATGATAGGCCTTTTCATCACCGCCGGCCTTGTGATGGCAAAGATCCGCGGAGGCATCCTCTGGGGTATCCTCGCAACCACAGCCCTTGGCCTTGTCATCAAGGATCCTGCAACGGGTGAGGCTATCACCAAACTCAGCGGCGTTGTTTCCCTGCCCGCAAGCGTAGAGCCTATCGCCTTCAAGTTCGAGTGGCACAACATCCTCACCCTGGACATGCTGGTGGTAGTGTTCACCTTCCTGTTTATCGATATGTTCGATACGATGGGAACAATCATCGGTGTTCATCAGGGAACAGACCTCATCCCAGAAGGCAACCGCAAAGACGACATCCCCGGTATGGAGAAGATGTTCCTGGCCGATTCAATCGCAACAGTCTGCGGCTCCTGCCTTGGTACTTCCACCACCACTACTTATGTGGAGAGCGCATCCGGAGTAGGTGAAGGCGGCCGTACAGGTCTCACCGCCTTCTCAACTGCAATCTGCTTTGTCCTGGCACTGTTCTTCAGTCCTCTTTTCCTGGCCATCCCCGGCGCCGCTACGGCTCCGGCCCTTATCATTGTGGGGGTGATGATGATGTCTCCGCTCAAGAGCATCCACTGGGAAGACTACTGCAGGGCTATACCCGCATTCCTTACAATAATCATGATGCCCCTGGCATACAGTATCAGTGACGGTATTCTGGTGGGTGTCATCTCCTATGTCCTCTGCCACGTTGTAGCAGGCAAGTTCAAGGATATCTCCATTACAATGTGGATTCTTGCAGCTCTGTTTATCTGCAAGTACATATTCATATAAAATGCAGGTGGTGTGACTTTTTCCCTCACACCACCCGCATTTTAAGGCTTTTTTGACGGTGATGTGACTTTTTCCGGCACATCACCGTCACTTTTATGCTTCATCCAGTTCTTTCTGCATTGTGAAAGTTGTACGCTCCACGGGTAAGGAGAAAGCTATTCCGTTGGCATCTGTGGTGAGACCGCTGTCTTTGTATATGGCCTTCAAGATTTCATCCTTGGTCTTTCCGCTTGCAAGGATGAGAATCACTTCCTTGTCCGGCTGGATTGTAATGTTGAAGAATTCCTCGGATTCGGGGTTTGCCGATCCTCTGCCGCGCAGGATGGACCCGCCCCTGGCACCGGCCCTGCGTGCTGCCGCCATTACATTCTGAGAGAAACCGGCATTCACGATGCAAACTATAAGTTCAAATTTGTTTCCTTCCATATTATGCTTCCTCCTTTACGGTAGATTTTTCATTTGCCAAAAAGCCGTATACCAATGTGCCTATGACACTGGTAAGGCGAACAGTGAATGCGATGCCCTTGTAGGTCTTTCCCTTCTTGAAATTCTCTTCCAGTTCAGAGATGATACTTCCGGCCTCATCAGAGCGTACAATGGCAATCAGGAGGGACTTGGGCTTCTCTTCAAGGCCAAGATACTGGAGAATGAGGTGTGAGGTGCCTTTAGCCGGCATTATGAACTGAAGGTTTGCCTGATGGGCCTGGATAAGGCTGGAGTAATACTTGGCTTTTTCGTTGTGTACGACAGCCATAAGCATCTCAAGCTTTACCGGTGCTATATTGCGGCGGTTTTGTTCCATAGGGCAAGCTATTCAAAGTAGATGATCTGGTCTTCATCGGCCCGGAGGATGCGGCGCATCCTGATGGTCTTTCGGTACTGGACGCTGAGGACGGACTTGAATCCAAGGGATTGTATGGTGATGAGCGGAGTCATGGCTACCATTGCCACCACTCCGAATGCAAAATCCAGAACCGCCGGTGCTCCCTGCATGGAGACGCAGGCGCCGATTACCATGGGCAGGATGAAACTTGAGGTGAGGGGACCGCTGGCAACGCCGCCGGAGTCAAAAGCAATGGCCGTATAAAGTTTGGGCACCATGAAAGAGAGTCCCAGGGAAAGCAGATACCCTGGTACAAGGTAGTACAGCAGGGAAAATCCGTAGTGAACCCTGAGCAGGGAAAGGCCGATGGAAACGCCCACGCCAATAGAGAGCGCCATCATCATCTGCC
>CACXNH010000023.1 GCA_902768955.1 uncultured Bacteroidia bacterium
AATAATTGTGTGAGTTCCATTTTCAGTAATTTCAGCTACTGTCTTATCCTCAATAATTGGTGCGTGTGGAGTATCTTCGCTTTCTGTTACAAAGTTACAAACGAAATCTTCTTTCATCACATAACCGTTTATTGTTGATACAAGTCCTGTTATTTTTAATGTATAAGATTTCACATAATCAAGAATAGTATCTGGATAAACAGTAAGAATACCACCTGTGCTGTCTTTAAGAATTGTACAAGGTTTCGTATCAATTGTTGCTACAGCATTATCGATATTTACCGGAAGATTAGTTTTAAGAATGAATACCGGATTAACGGGAGCTGCCGATACAGTACCTACCTGCTCAACCTTGGAGTAGTCATCCCCAACCGGCTGGCTCTGCTTCTTGAGGTCTGCCACCACGGCAGCCACTGCCTTGTCAATGCCTTTCTTGAGGTCCATGGGGTTGGCGCCTGCGGCTACGTTCTTGAGGCCCACGTTGATGATGGCCTGTGCAAGTACGGTTGCGGTTGTGGTACCGTCACCGGCCTGGTCGTTGGTTTTGGAGGCAACCTCCTTCACCATCTGGGCGCCCATGTTCTGGAACTGGTCTTCAAGTTCCACTTCCTTTGCTACGGTTACGCCGTCCTTGGTGATCTGGGGAGCACCGAACTTCTTTGCAATGACAACGTTACGGCCTTTGGGGCCAAGCGTTACCTTAACTGCGTTTGCAAGTGCATCTGCGCCTTCCTTCATGGCGGCGCGGACGTCTGTATTGAATTTGATTTCCTTTGCCATAATTATTTGTCATACCCGGCTTGACCGGGTATCTCCTTCCTTAAAGAATTGCCAAAATATCAGACTGCTTGACGATGAGGTACTTCTTGGAGTCTACGGTAACCTCTGTGCCGGCGTACTTTCCGTAAAGGACTGTTTCCCCTTCCTTTACCTCCATGGGCTCATCCTTAGAGCCGGGCCCTACGGCTACAATCACTCCCTGCTGGGGTTTTTCCTTGGCGTTATCCGGGATATACAGGCCCCCGGCGGTCATGGTTTCGGCCTCTTTGGGCTCAATCACCACTCTTGTTCCTAATGGTCTAAGCATAGTTTATTGTGTTTTAATATAATTTCTATTGAGATTCCCGGTAAAGCCGGAAATGACACAGGGGATATAATCAACGCCCGTGCCAACGGCCCGTACACTGACAAATTGGCAGAATGCTTGCATTTGCGTTTTGTTTTATTTACCTTTGCTTTGTATAAGTAGGTGTTCAACAATTTATTAACAATATGAAAAAGATTTATCTTTTGATTGCCGCCGTGGCATTTGTCGCCGTGGCAGCCTGCCAGAAAAACAATCCGGACAATTCCGGAGATGAGAACATCCCCGGATATGATGAAAAAGAAGACTCCAACAGCCCCAGTGGCCACGACGATGTCACAGTGAGCCCGGAGGAGTACATCAAGGAAACCGCAAAAGCCCTTATGGATGAGCTCAATTACAATAAATGGAGCTCCGAGGCTGAATTCATCCATAAAGTCATCGCTGGGCTTCAAGACAAGGAGTTCAAAGACGACAAACTTGAAAATTGGGCCAAGGCCCTGCAGGCTTCCTGGAATCTTGAACCCCGCAAGGAAGGAGACGCCACCATCTACGACAGCTACGTCCGCCTCTCTGACGCCAAGGGTCACTTTGAGGAGCAGCCGGACGGCACTTTCACCCAGACAGAAGCAAATGATTTCCAGATTTCATTCCTCATAGACGGGGAAAAGGTTTCGGCAACGTTTGCCTGCACCGACAGCAGGGTTCCGGTACGTGTATCTTCCAACAGCAACTACAATTACAATTACGATACCGATGAGGGGTACTACGAGTATCGTAACACATACATCTATGTCCCGAGCAGCGCCAATCTCAAGATACTCCGCGGCAGCAGCGAATTCGCAACCCTGGACTTCCAGATGAGTGCAGATGTCAAGGATCCCGGGCAGGTGAACCCCTACACTGACAGTGCAACCCTTGACGCCATTTTCAAGATAGGCGTATACACACTGTCGCTCCAGAAAGTTGCCTACTCCCCAGAAGGTGCATCGGCCCATATCAAACTCCTGAGCGGGCAGTCCAGCCTCATCACAATTGACGCAAATGCAATCTATGAACTTGATCCCGCATCAAATGAATCCGTTCCAGTCAAGAGCGGCGCCGTGGATGCAAGCGTGGATGTCATGGGCCGGATCCAGGTAAAGGGCAATCTGCCGGACTTCGTCAAGTTCTACAATACCATGAACGCCATGAATCAGAAGAGCAGTGACGCCAACGCGTTCAAGGCACTTGTAGCGGAACTTGAAAAGACCTTCACCGCCGCCATGTACTTCAACGGAGATTCCAATCCCCGTGCAACCCTTGGACTTGACGCCGTGCAGTACAACACCGGTTCCAGTTACTGGACCTGCAACCCTGTGCTCAATTTCTCTGACGGCACCTCCTATACACTCCGGGAATACTTCTCTGAGGAAAGGTTCGGGGATCTCATCTCCTATGCCAACAGCTGGGCGGAAGGTATCAAAAACTACGTCTCCGGCCTTTTTCGTGACGTCCTCTAAAAACCCTGACCAGATTATTAAAAAGGGCCAAAAAGCAGATTCTTGCCAAGGAATCTGCTTTTTGGTCTCTTGTTTTTAAAGGCCGTCAACTACACCGGCCTTAACTCTGAAGAAATTGTTTGGGCCATCCATGAGGATGCGGTATTCTCCATGGTTGCCCCAGGGTGCGGGACGGTCAGAAATTTTCATGTCCTCACCTGTGTCATTGGGGATATACTTCTCAATTGCCGCATGCCACTCCTTTATGCGCGAGATTGAGGCATCGGCCCTGAATCTCCGCTGCAGAGTTCTTTCATGAAGGAGATGTACATATCCATCCACTGTGGTTTCTGGAGAAGTTTCACAATAAGGGGATTCTCCCGGTGACCCCAGTTCAGGGGGTTCTGGCGGCCGGAAGAGTCCTTCCCCGGCTCTTCCCGTCCCGGAATGATTTCCGGCCTGCTGCATGCGGCCGCCATCATCAGGCATAATATGCACATAATCCGTTTCATCCATGCAAAATAATTACTTTTTCCCTATTGACGCTCATGTGCCACAGCCGTGCCGTCCCTGTTGTGTTTTATCCAAAAAACCATTATATTTGAAAACTAAAACATTAGCCAATGAGAAGAGCATTTCTATTTGCCGTAGTGGCATTTGCCGTTGCAGCCTGCGCCGGCACCCCCAACGGCTCCCGCAGCAGGGCCAGGGCCGCCCGCATCAAGGAAGACCCCCGCGTGGATGAACTCCTGAAGAAGATGACCCTTGAAGAGAAGGTGGGCCAGACCGTCCTTTTCACCAGTGACTGGACAGTAACCGGCCCAAGCATGAGAAGCGGTTATCTTGAGGATATCAAGGCAGGCCGATGCGGTGCCCTTCTCAATGCCTACACCGCAGATTTCACAAGGGAAGTCCAGCGTGTTGCCGTTGAGGAGACCCGTCTTGGCATTCCCATTCTCTTTGGTTATGACGTAATCCACGGATTCCGCACCATTTTTCCCATAAACCTTGGAATGTCCTGCTCCTGGGACATCCCCGCCATTGAGGAAAGTGCCCGTATTGCCGCGGAAGAAGCCGCAGCCGCAGGTCTCCAGTGGACCTACAGCCCCATGTGCGACATCTCAGTGGAACCCCGCTGGGGTCGGATATCCGAGGGCTCAGGTGAGGATCCCTACCTTGGCAGCCTCATATCGGCCGCAATGACAAGGGGCTATCAGGGAGATGACCTCTCAAAGGACAACACCATCCTTGCCTGCGTGAAGCACTTTGCCGCATACGGCGCTCCTCAGGCCGGAAGGGATTACAACACCGTGGATATGAGCGAGCGCTGGTTCAGGGAATTCTACCTCCCTCCCTACAAGGCCGCAATTGACGCCGGCGCCCTCAGTGTAATGGCTTCCTTCAACGAACTTGACGGTGTCCCCGCCCACGCCTCAAACCACCTCATGAATGAGATTCTCAAGGACGAATGGGGCTTTGAAGGCTTTGTGGTAAGCGACTACACCGGCATCAACGAGATGATAATGCACGGTTATGCGGCCGATGAATCCCACGCCGCGGAACTCTCAATGAACGCCGGCCTGGATATGGACATGATGAGCGCCGCCTATATGAACCACCTCACGGACCTTGTGAAAAGCGGCAAGGTAAGTGAAAAAACCCTTGACCATGCAGTAAGGCGCATCCTGAACATAAAGGCAGCCCTTGGCCTTCTGGACGATCCTTATAAATACTGTGACCCTCAGCGTGAGAAGGAGCGCACACTCACAGAGGAGAACAAGGCCTTTGCCCGCCAATTTGCCGCAGAGAGCATGGTGCTCCTCAAAAACAACGGCGTCCTTCCCCTCAAGAAGGGAGAGAAAATTGCTGTTTTAGGGCCGATGGCAGCCACTAAGGATGACCTCCTTGGTTCCTGGAGAGGAGCCGGGCAGGTGGAGGCCGTTCCCGCCAGCATAGAAGACGCAATAAAGGAAGTGACTCCCGTGGCAGCATCGGCATCCAAGGTGGTCCTTGTCCTTGGAGAGCCCTGGGACTGGACCGGAGAAGCCGCTTCCCGCACATCCATCAACCTTCCCGTGGAGCAGACGGAACTCCTCAAATCCCTCAAGAAGCAGGGAAAAACCGTTGCCGTAGTGCTCCTTAACGGCCGTCCGCTGGATTTAAGCGAAGAGTCTGAGTATGCCGATGCCATCCTTGAAGCCTGGTATCCCGGCACAATGGGAGGGTATGCCGTGGCAGACGTCCTCTTCGGTGACTGCAACCCCTCAGGAAAACTCTCCGTCACCTTCCCCCGCGATCTTGGCCAGGTTCCCATCTATCACTACGCCAAGAACACAGGCCGCCCTTACATCCACCCGGATGCAAAGTATGAATCCAGGTATCTTGACTGCCCCAACGAGCCCCTCTACGCCTTTGGTCACGGCCTCAGTTACACCACATTTGAGTATTCCGCCCCCGTCATTCCCGGCTCCACATCCGTCATTCCCGGCACCGACCGGGAATCTCCCGTGCTGAAAGGAGACGGTACCCTCACAGTAAAAGTTAAAGTAACCAACACCGGCTCCGTTGCAGGCACAGAGACCGTGCAGCTCTATATCAGGGACCTTGTTGGCAGCGTAACCCGCCCCGTGAAGCAGCTCAAGGGCTTTGAGCGCATTACTCTCCAGCCCGGAGAATGCAGGGAGGTTAGTTTCACAATTGACAGTGAAATGCTTTCCTTCTACCGCCAGGACATGACCTGGGGGCCGGAGCCCGGAGACTTCAAGGTGTTTATAGGAGGAGCCTCAGATAATGTAAAAGAAGCATCGTTCAGGTATGAGATTTAGGCTCATTGCATTCATATCGGCCATTCTCCTGGCGTCTTCCTGCAATTCAGGCCTCAGTGATGAAGCCATCCTGGACCAGGTAGAGCGCCTCACAATAGGGTATTTCACTGATTTTTCAGACCCTTCAACCGGCATGGCGCTCGAGCGCAGCAATGGCGGCCGCACGGTAACAACCGGCGGTACAGGTTTTGGCATCATGGCCATAATCGCCGGGGCGGAGCGCGGCTGCTATTCCCGTGAAGAGGGTGTTGCCCGCATAGAGAAGATTGTCACCTCCCTGGAGAATCTGGAGCGCTTCCACGGCGCCTGGGCCCACTGGTACAACCCTGAAACCGGTAAAGTCATCCACTTCTCTGAGTTTGACAACGGAGGGGACCTTGTGGAAACGGCCTTCCTGGTGCAGGGCCTTCTGGCGGCCCGCCACTGGCTGGAGGCCGATAATTTTGACCTCGCGGAGCGTATCCATGACCTCTGGCTTGGCGTAGAGTGGAGCTGGTACACCAATGGGACCAATACTTTATACTGGCACTGGTCCAAGGACTACGGATTCAGGATGAACCATCCCATAAGGGGATATGATGAAACCCTTATCACATATATACTGGCCGCATCCTCGCCTTCTTATCCTGTTGGCCGGGAGGTGTATGAAAATACCTACAAGAAGTCTTCTTATTATTATAACGGCAAAGAGTATTACGGAATAACCCTCCCGCTTGGAATGGAACTTGGCGGCCCGCTGTTCTTCTGCCACTACTCCTTCCTGGGACTAGATCCCCGCGGCCTTACTGACGGCAAAACCAATTATTTTGAGCGCAACAGGGCCCATACCCTCATCCAGCGCGCCTATGCCATTGATAATCCCAAAAACCACAAGGGATACGGGGAAGACCTCTGGGGTTTCACCTCTTCCGATGACCCCGTCACAGGTTACAGCTCCCATCATCCCGGCACCCCCGAAGACAACGGCACCGTAAGCCCCACAGCTGCGGTGAGTTCAATAGTATACACCCCTGAGGAATCCATGAAGGTTATCCGCCGCCTGTGGGATACCCCCGGAATGGTGGGCCCCTACGGCTTCTATGACGCATATAACCCTTCATGTGAGCCGGCCGTTGTGGAACACTACCTTGCAATAGACCAGGGCCCGGAGGCCGTCATGATAGAGAACTACCGCAGCGGCCTTTTGTGGAAACTGTTCATGCAGGCCCCGGAAATCCAGAAAGGACTTGAAAAACTTGGATTTTATTATGAATGACAGATCCTTCGCTACGCTCAGGATGACAATTGTCATTCTGAACGGAACTAATGTCATTCTGAACGAAACGAAGTGAAGTGAAGAATCTTTAAATTGAAGTGAAGAATCTTTAAATTTATTATAATGAAGCGCATATTAATAGCACTTATCCTTATGCTGGCAAGCGTCACTGCGTTTGCCCAGTATCAGGTGAAAGGCGTGGTTGAGGATGCCCTGGGGCCGGTTATCGGCGCCACAGTAATGGAAGTGGGCACCACCAACGGCGTCTCCACAGACTTTGCAGGAGCATTCAGCCTTACGGTATCAGGACCCGGTTCCAAGGTGGAGGTAAGCTGCATAGGCTATGCTCCGCAGGTTTTCCCTGCTCAGGCAGTCCCCGCAAAGATACTCCTTGGAGAGGACACCACATTCCTGGATGAGGTTGTGGTTGTAGGTTACGGCACCCAGAAAGCCAAGGACCTAACCGCTCCCATCACCAACGTCAAGGGTGAGGAACTTGCAAAACAGATTGCAGCCAACCCCATGAGTGCCCTCCAGGGTATGGTTTCCGGAGTCCAGATTACCCAGAGCGGCGCTCCCGGCGCCGGACCGTCCGTCAAGATCCGTGGCGTGGGCTCCATTGGAGACTATGCCAACCCCCTGTACATAGTGGACGGTGCTTTCATGGACAACATTGATTTCCTGAGCGCTTCCGATATCGAGTCCCTCACAGTCCTCAAGGATGCATCGGCCGCGGCTATCTACGGCGTACGCGCCGCAAACGGCGTTATCCTTGTCACCACCAAGAAGGGTGCAACCGGAAAGGTGAGGGTGGCCTACGACGGCTACGGCGGTGTCCAGATCCCCACAAACATCCTCCCGATGGCAAACGCCCAGCAGTACATCAACATGTACAACCTGGCAAACCCCGACGACCCCTTCAATACCGTTTATCCCCTTGCCGCCAATACCGGCGTGAGCACGGACTGGTACCGGACCATGGTCAAGCCCGCCCTTACCCACAGCCACTCGCTGGACCTTTCAGGAGGCACTGAAAAGACCAACTACTCCGTGGGACTGAGTTACTTCTACCAGGACGGCATTATGAATTACTGCAAGAACAATTACGGCCGTCTTAACTTCCGCGCCCGCCTGGACCAGACCCTTACCAGTTGGCTCAAAGTGGGTTTCAACACCGTTATTTCCCGCTACAACCAGAATAATCCAAATTCCAGTGTCTACGAACAGGCGTTCGTGAATCCTCCCGTGTACGGCGTGTACAACGAAGCCAATGAGGCCGCATAGCCCGTCAAGGTCGATTCCCCTCAACTCTACGGCTTCGCGGCTGCATTCGGAAACCCGGCGGCATCGGCCTATTATACTAACAGCACCAACAACGGCCTTAAGACCGTGTTCAGCGCTTATGCAGAGGCAACAATCATCCCGGAAAAACTGAAGTTCAAGACCGCCTACAACCTTGATTTCAGTTTTGCCGACCAGCAGAACTACACCCCTGAGCACAGGGTTGGGGGCTCCCAGGGAACATCCGTATCCTCCTTCTCCAAAACCTACGCATACGGCCTGTATCACATCCTGGACAACACCCTCACGTACTCTGACCACATCGGCGCCCACTCCTTCACTGCTATGCTGGGCCAGTCTACCCGTATGCAGTACAATGCCTGGCTTAACGGCCGCAGAAGCAGCGTCCCGGACTATGATGCCGCATCCCGTTATCTTGTGAACGGCTCCTACAAGAATCAGGAGTCATCCGACGGCGCGGGAAGGTACAACGGCCTCTCATTCTTCGCCAGGGGCACCTACAACTACCGGGAAAAATACCTTGCCACCGTTACTGTACGTGCCGACGGCAGTTCCAAGTATCAGGACAAGTGGGGCGTTTTCCCTTCCGTGGGCCTTGGCTGGAATATCTCCGACGAATCCTTCATGAAGGGCGCTTCCTCCTGGCTCAGTTTCCTGAAACTGCGTGCCAGCTGGGGTATGCTGGGTAACGACAACGTCCCCGCCAACGACATAAACATCGCGGGCCGCAGCGGCGTGGATTCATCGGCCCTGTTTGGAGAAACCCTTATGGACGGCGTCGGCGCCCAAACCGTGTACCAGAACTACCTCAAGTGGGAGGTTGTGACAGAAACAAACGTAGGCGCAGACTTTGCCATGCTTGACAGCCGCTTAAGCGGTGAGATTGACTGGTACCGGAGGGTTACGGACCGCGTAGTTTTCCACGCGCCCATCGCAACCGGCGGCGGCGTGGCCAGCCTCCTTGCAAACAACGGCCGCGTGCTCAATACTGGCGTTGAATTCTCCCTGAAATGGGAGGACAAAATCGGGGCCGATTTCTCCTACAACGCAGGGATGAACGCCACCTTCAACCACAATGAGGTGCTTGCGCTGGAAGGCCGTGACAACATCCCCGGAGGCTATGTGAACGGCGTCTCATCCACCCTAACCCAGGTCGGCTATCCTATCGGCGCATTCTGGGGCTACAAGGTGGACGGCATTTTCCAGAGCCGTAAGGAGGCCCTGGCCGATGGCGTGCCCAATCAAAAGGATACGGGCGCCGGTTACTTCGCCTATCACGATTTCGCCGGTGCCGATGACGGAGGCCCGGACGGCAAGATCACGGATGCAGACCGCGTGTACCTTGGCTCCCCGCTGCCCTGGCTTATGCTGGGCCTGAACCTTGGCTTCCAGTGGAAGGGCCTGGATTTCTCTATGGTTATGAACGCAAATATCGGCAACAAGATATTCAACGCCAAGCGTCTTAACAAGCAGGTTTTCCCTGCCGCCAACTACGACTACGACTTCTATATCCACGCCTGGAGCAAGGAACTTCCATCATACACCTACCCGTCTCCAGCAGCACTCAGCAAGGGCCTCATGGCCCAGTCCAACAGTTTCTGGATTGAGGACGGCTCCATGTTCCGCATCCAGAACGTGCAGGTTGGCTATACTTTCCGCAACGTTTTCGGCAGCGGACGCATCAGAGTATATGTGAGCGCCCAGCGCCCGCTTACGCTGTTTGGCTATAACGGTTTCACTACGGAAATAGGAGGCTCTCCCATTGCAACGGGCATAGACTCCTCTTCCGTTTATCCCATGCAGGCCATCTATACCGCCGGCGTGAACATCAATTTCTAAGGAGGAAACGTTATGAAAACTAAATATATCCTTATAGTCATTGCCCTTCTTGCGGCTGTATCCTGCCAGGATTTCCTTAACATACGCACTGAGGCCACAATGCCTTCTACCGGAACAGACTACACCAAGAGGGAGAATATCTTCCTTCCCGTGAGCGCCGCCTATGCAAGTATGCGCCTGGGAGAGGGCGAGGCCCTCAACTACGTTGCCGTCCTGGGCGTTCCCTCCGACGACGACGACAAAGGCAGTTCCACCGATGACGGCCCCGCCGTGAAGGAGTTCGACGAATTCACGTACGGCCCGGAGAACGAGCACATCCAGTATGTCTGGAGCATATTCTACAACACTGTATCGGCCGCAAACTACGCGGTTGAATCTATGGCCAAGTTTGAGGAGGAGGTTTCCTCCGACGAAGCCAAGCAGGAGGTGAAGGAGTGCCGCGCAGAAGCCCGCCTCATCCGCGCCTACGCCTATTGGAACCTGGTGCGCCTGTTTGGCCGCGTGCCGCTCATCGATAGGACTATGGACTCCCAGGAACTTGCCGCCAAGGAGGTTAGTTCCGTAGAGGACCTCTACAAGTTCATATATGCCGATATTGACGCCGGCATCCAGGACCTTCCGGAGTCATACTTAAGTATGCCAGGCCGCTACACAAAGTACACCGCAATGGCCCTCAAGGCCAAGGTGGCCCTCTACAACAAGAACTGGACGGAGGCAGCAAAGGAGGCCGATGCAATAATCGCATCGGGGAAGTTCTCCCTTATGCCCAAGTTCCGTGACGCCTTCAGCGTGGAGCACGAGAACGGCCCGGAATCCCTTATGGAGATCCAGAGTTCCGATATGGGTCAGGTCTCCGGAGCGATGCCGCTTTGCTATTACGGCTTCATCCAGGGCCCCAGAAACGGCGGAGAACCCCTCCAGGGATGGGGTTACAAGGTTCCCAGCCAGGCTCTCATTGACTTCTTTGACGGCCGCGGGGACGCTATCCGTAAGGCCGCAACCCTGCTGGAGCGCGGCGCCACCACCCCTGAAGGCGACACAATTTCCGAAAACTGCGCAAATCCCTACTACAACGGCAAGGTTTACGTTCCCTCACGCTACAACACGCGCTCTTTCAACGCTTACGGCCTAGACCACAATATGAGGATCATCCGTTACGCGGAGATTCTTCTCATCTACGCGGAGGCCCTGGCAAACGGCGCTGCAATATCATCGGCCTCAGGATATACGGCCGATATGGCCCTTAACGAGGTCCGCGCCCGTGCGGGACTTCCGGCGGTATCTGCTACACTTCAGAACATCTACGACGAACGCCGCGCGGAACTTGCCCTTGAGGAGAACCGCTTCTTTGACCTGGTGCGCTGGGGTAAGGCCGCGGAAGTCCTTGGTCCCAAGGGCTTCAAGGCCGGAAAGAACGAACTTTTCCCCATCCCGGCCAACCAGCGCCAACTCAATTCTGCCCTGCCGCAGAATCCCGGATACGAATTATAACCATTAACCAAATACCATTATGAAAAAAGTTCTTTATTTAGCAGCAATGCTGTCGCTGGTCCTCATTGGATTCAGTTGCACAAAGCCCGGCGGAAACAGGGCCGATTCAAAACCCGTTGACGAAACCCCTTCAGGTAACGAAGGCGACGAAAACGGCGGAGATAACAACGGAGGCGGCACCCCGGAGTATACCAGGCCGGAAGTCAAGACAGGCGCCGAAAGCCTTGTCCTATGGCTTTCTTTCAACGATGACAAAATTGTGGATAAGGGAGACGGCGTAACCCTTGGTGAAAACAAGGGCCAGGCAGGTCTTGGCAAGGGTTTCATCGGCAAGGCCTGGACCAATAAGGCCGGTGATAACACCTCCGAGGCTTACACCAAACTCAATCTTGCCTCTGACAATGCCCTCACAAAGATGGAAAGTTTCACCTTTTCAGTTTGGGCGAAGCTTCCCAAGGATAAGGAAGCAAAGTGCGGTATCATTTCCTTTAACGGTACCGGATTTGAGGCTACATGGCCCTTATTTATCTTCCTTTTTGACAACATTTCAGATATTACTCCGGAAGAGGGTGACCCCTATAAGGCCCAGCAGTTCAACGGTCGTATCGACTTTCCTACCGCGAGTGGTGGCAAGATACCAATGTGGGCAAACTGCGCATCGGATATCTATATGAAGAAGGACGAGTGGTTCCATCTTGCGCGCACCTATGATGCCGCCTCCGGCCACTGGGCAAACTATGCCAACGGCCAGATCGTCAACGAGGGAGACTTCCTTCAGGACGAGCAGCCCTGCGGTCCTGTGAGCGCCGCTTTCGCCGATGACTGCAACGCCCTTTATGTGGGCGGCTGGGCTTCCAGGATTGAAGGCAAGGCCAATGAAGTCTGGCAGACCTACTGCCCCGGTTCCCTGGATGAACTCCGTTTCTACAACAAGGCATTTACCGCCGACGAAGTTCTTGCCCTTTACGGCGAGGAAATAGCCATCAACCTTGAAGAGGAAGAATAATTGAAAAAGTATCTGCTTCTTGCCGCCTGCATTATGGCGGCCGTTACCTGCTCACCTGTGCGGCAGGATGTCCCAGGTGGTGAAGGTGAGGACAAGCCGGACAATTCCGTTCCGGCGGGTCCTCTCCCCAAAGCCCTTGTAATATCGGCCTCAGTAGACGGCAAGAAGATTCCTTCAGGCAGTTCTGCCGGAGGCGTGTCCCTGTCTCCGGAAATCTCCCTCACTTTCACAAGGGAGATTTCCGTGGATGAGGCGTCGCTTGGCGCAGTGACTTTTTCAGGGGGGGCGTTTACAGCAGAGAGAGACCCTTCCGTAAGTTCCGTCCTGGTAGTCAGGCCCTCGCAGTCCCTCGAACCGCTGAAGAAGTACAAGTTTGAAATAGCGGCGGGGGAGTGCTTCGGGGTGAATCTCCAGCAGGCTTATTCCTTTTCATTTACTACGGCCTTTGACGACAGCGGTGACAAATTCCCGCAAATCCCCGACGAAGAACTCCTGACGCTGGTCCAGCAGCAGACCTTCAAGTATTTCTGGGACTATGGACACCCCGTCTCCGGCCTTGCGCGTGAGCGCTATAACAGCGGAGACACAGTCACTTCCGGCGGCTCCGGCTTTGGCATTATGGCCATCCCCGTGGGCATCGAGCGCGGTTTCATAACCCGCGAGGAAGGCGCTGAGCGTATGCGGAAGATTATCGGCTTCCTTGAGAAAGCGGACCGCTTCCACGGCGCGTACTCCCACTGGCTCAACGGCAGCACCGGGAAGGTCATCCCCTTCAGCGCCAACGACAACGGCGGAGACCTTGTTGAAACGGCGTTCCTTATGGAAGGCCTTCTCACGGCATCGGCCTATTTTGACAGGGATGGGGAGGCCGATATCCGCTCCGGCATAGACGCCATCTGGCGCGGCGTGGAGTGGGACTGGTACACTCGCGGCGGGGAGAAGGTGCTCTACTGGCACTGGTCCCCGGACAAGGACTGGGCTATGAATATGCATATCCGCGGTTGGAACGAGGCCCTTATCGTGTATGTGCTGGCGGCGTCTTCACCCACGCATTCCATATCGGCCGATGTATTCCGTCAGGGCTGGGGATCCTTCACTTTCCCCGTGGCAAAGAGTCAGCCGCTTTTCTTCGCTCACTATTCCTTCCTGGGCCTGGATCCCCGCAAACTGTCCGACCAAAACGGCAGTTACTGGGCGCAGAACGTTGCCCAGGCACGCTACAACTACGATTACTGCGTGCGTAATACAGCCGGGCACGCGGGATATTCAGAGAATTGCTGGGGCCTTACCGCCAGCGATTACCCGGGCGGCTACACGGCTTCTTCCCCCTCCAACGACAAAGGAACCATAGCCCCCACGGCGGCGCTGGCTTCTATGCCATATATGCCCGATGAGAGTATGGCGGCCCTCCGCTACTTCTACTACAAACTGGGAGACCGTCTCTGGGGTACGTACGGCTTCAGGGATGCGTTTTGCCTTGACACCGGCTGGTTTGCTTCTTCATACCTTGCGATAGACCAGGGCCCGATTATTGCAATGATAGAAAACCACCGCACGGCGCTTCTGTGGAAGCTGTTCATGAGCAATGAGGATGTCCGTGCTGGTTTGGATAAACTTGGATTTACGTATGAATAAGTTATTACTGTCAGTTGCAGCCATTTTTACGTGTGTATGCGTATACGCGCGTGATTATTCTATAAAAGTGGATACCACCTCAGTGCCGTCTGCGGCAAAGGAAGTCCTGGTGCAGCGTTTTGCCCAAATGCTGGAGGCCGGAGGGCATTCAGTATCGGCCGATGGGCCGGAAATCCTTATTTCCGGAGAGGTTAAGGACCGTATGGAAACGCCCGGCTCCATAAGCCAGGTTGCCCTCAGCGTGGTTGTAAAAGCCTCCTGCGGTACTGCCGGGGCGGAATTCCCCCTGAAAGGCGTAGGAGAAGATGAGGCCGATGCATGGCTCCGCGCCGTAAAGCGCCTCCTTCCCCGCACCAAGGAGGCCCAAATATTTGTATCCTCCCTGTCATTCTGAGCTTTCCTCCCTGTCATTCTGAGTTTTCCTCCCTGTCATTCTGAGTTTTCCACCCTGTCATTCTGAGCGAAGCGAAGAATCTCACAATTAATAATTATTGATAATCAGGACTTTATAAAATATTTTAAAAATTTTTAAAAAAATTTCTTCAAAAAAGTTTGCAGATTCAAAAAAAGGTTGTACCTTTGCAATCCCGTTCGGAAACGAGCGGGTTTTTAACGCCCAAAACCGAAAGGCAAGGGCACG
>CACXNH010000024.1 GCA_902768955.1 uncultured Bacteroidia bacterium
TCATGAAAGCCGTCAGGGACGAGGAGTCCGGCGAGATGGTGGCCCACGACGTGATTAACGCTGCGGTCATCACCGCGAGGTTCCGAAACGTAGCCGAGCGCCACGGACGGGTGGACCTCCGCTTCGAGGTCATAGTCCCAGAGGAGATGATGGACACCCGCTGGCAGCTCCAGTTCTACCCGGACATGTTCATCCTCGAGGACAGCGTGAGGCTGGAGCCCGTCATCATCACGGGGAGCGAGTTCCGATCCCGGCAGCTCCGAGGCTATGAGCTTTATGACAGGTACATAAGGTCCATCATAACGGACACCACGGCCTTCATCGACTGGAGGAACCTCAATATATGGATAGCGCGTAACCTCCCCGAGCTCTATAAATACAAGAACGACACAACCTTCGTCTCCGAGACCGCCTTCCATTCCCTCTTCGGGCCCACCGAGGCCGATGCCATAAGGCACTATACCTTCTGGCACAGGAGGTACTACCACGAGAGGAAGTGGCACAGGCGGGGCGCCAAGTTCCAGGAGTATGTGAAGGCCCCGATAGTGACGGAAGGCATACGCCTTGATACCGTCCTCAGGGACATAGACGGCAATTTCGTCTACCAGTACACGCAGAGTATCCGTACAAGGCCCAAACTCCGTAAGGTGGACATAGTCCTTTCCGGGGACATTTTCGAGCAGGAGCATCACCTCTACACCATGCCCCGCTCCGAGCCCCTTACCTTCTATATCAGTTCCCTCTCCGCCTTCGCAGATACCAGGGAGCGTTATCTCACACGGGTGCTTGAGAGAAAGGCGGCGGCAAACACCGCCTGTTATGTGGACTTCGCTTCCGGGTCAAGCGAGATAGACCTCTCCCTTGGCCATAATGCCACGGAGATGGGTCGTATAAGGGGTAATATCCTGGAACTCCTTCAGAACACCTCCTTCGATCTTGACAGCATAGTGATAAGCGCATCGGCCTCCCCTGAAGGCACCGTGAAATCCAACGGGGCCCTCGCGGAAAGGCGCGCCGCAGCAGTAGCAAGATATTTTGACTCCTACATCAGCCACTGGAGGGATTCAGTAAAAAGGAACTCCTTCTCAGTGAGCGTGGATGATTCCGGCCGGGAATCCATCGGCCATAATACCTCCATACCTGCTTCAATCCCTTTTCTCTCCCGCTCCAGCGGCGAGAACTGGCCCTACCTTGGCGTCCTCGTGGATGAGGACACGGTGATGACTTCCCTGGATAAGCTCTCTTTCATCCGTCACCTGGAGACCGCCGATGTGGACGAGCGTGAGAGAGGGATGCAGGGAGAGCCCTGGTACCGCTATATGAGAGAGAACCTCTATCCACGCCTGAGGACGGTGAAGTTCGATTTCTTCCTTCACCGGAAGGGAATGGTCAAGGACACGGTACACACAACGGAGCTTGACACCACCTATATGCGGGGCGTGCGGCTCCTTCAGGAAAGGGAATATGAAAAAGCGCTCACCTGCCTCAGGGAATACCGGGACTACAACACGGCCATAGCATATGTCTCCCTTGATTACAATGCCTCCGCCATGTCCATACTCCAGGAACTCCCAAGGACTCCCCAGGTGAGTTATATGCTCTCGCTCCTGTATGCCCGCGCCGGGGATGACGGGAAGGCCGTGGAGAACTACCTGAGGGCATGCCGGGAAGAGCGCTCCTATGTGTTCAGAGGGAACCTGGACCCGGAGATCTACGTCCTTATCCAACGCTACGGCCTAAACAAAGAAAATGACACTTTTTGATACCCTATACATTAACTTTTAAACCGTTTTCATTATGAAAAGATGCTTTTCTTTAATTGTGACACTGGCCGCGGCTATCGGCTTTATGTCATGCAACAAAAACGCTCCTACCGCTGCAGGAGACAGCCCTGAGGCCGTTCCGGATGCCACCCTCACCGTGAATATCGGGATGGAGGACAACTCCGTGAAGGCCACTACTGCCCAGGTCAAGGACTTCCAGATAAACAAGGTCCAGGTCTTTGTATTCAACGCGGAGAACAAGCTGGAGACATCTTTCTTTGAGCAGGGGCTTACAAAAAACATCTCCCACAGCGTAAAGATTGCCACCTTCACCGGAGCCAAAACAGTTTACGTGATTGTAAACCACAACCGTATCACCAAGTACAAGCCACACACCACAACCGTCTCAGACCTTGAGGCCGAGCTTGTGGACCTGTCGATGAACAGCCCCTCGTCCCTAGTGATGTCCGGTAAGAACAGCGTCACCGTAGGCAAATACGGCAACAACGGATCTGCCGGGCAGGATTCTGAGATACAGGCGGTAAACGTGTATGTAAAGAGGCTGGCATCCATGATCCAGCTGGATAGCATCAGCGTGGACTTCCGCGGCACAGACCTGGAGGGCGCTACCTTTACCGTCCAGCAGATCTATCTCAAAAACGTGGTGGGCAAAGCGCGTCTTGGCGTCAGTGGAAACACCGGCACGGCATCTTCCAGCGTACTGCCGCTTCCAATCACAGATGCCACGCACACCAATTACAGCTATTGGTACAACAAGGCCACCCTTCAAACCAGCGGAGCTCCCGCCGTCACCTTTGAGAACATGAGCGTTCCCTGCACTGCTTCCGGTGCCTCCACAGCCATGGGTCGGCATCTTTTCGCCTATCCTAACCGCACTACCGGAGACTCCCACGCCGACACCTTCGACCAGAGGCACACCCGCCTTGTGATCAAAGCCCACGTAAAAGCCGCCACCGGTTACAGCAACCTGGACACCGATACTTTTTATGTTTTCGACCTGCCCGTACTGGTAGCCAACAATGTGTATAAGATTACTTCCATCAAACTCACTATGCTTGGCAAGGATAACGATGACAAGGACGATGACATCCAGGCAGGTAAGATACAGCCGGGCATCACCGTAGATCCCTGGAACGGAACAACCAGTCTCACCTATGATTTCTAGAACTCTCAGGGACGGTATTTCACTTCTTTACGTCCCGCTCCTTATTGCCTCAATCCTCATCTCCTGCCGCTCAGTGGTGCTGGAGGACAGGACCATGTGCCCAAGTTTCCTATTCTTTGACGTTACCGATGCATCCAGATTCCCAAAGTATTCGGATGTATTCACAACAGTGTACGCACATCCGGAAGGCAGGCTCATGGACGAGGCCGGAACAAATGTCGGATATATGGACGACAGGCTTTTCTTCTTTACCATAAGGGGGACCTCAGCCGTAAAAGGGTATGGCCTCCTTGGAGAGAAAGGCCTGTTCCGGGACGGCTCCCTCTGGACTGTCCCAATCGGCAGGGACTATGTGCCCCTGTTCAGGTTCGGATATATGTCTGAGGTTGCGGAGGAGTCGTTCACCGTCCCCGTAGAGTTTACAAAAGAGCATGCGCATGTTACGGTGCAATACCTTGGCGCAGATACCTTTGATTATGCCGGGGGGCGTTTCCCCTTCTACATCACCGTCAGGGGAAACACCTGCGGTATAGACGGCCTCACGGGGCTGCCTGTAAGGGGGCCTTTCCAAGTTACGCCCGAGGAAACAGGAATAGGCCTTTTCCAGTTCACTCTCCCCCGCCAGGCCGACCACGACCTTGTCCTTGAGATGTATGCCCGGGAAGGGATGTACGAGTACAAGGACTTCCAGACATCATATAACCTCTATGAGATTCTCCGGGACAAGGGCGGCATAAGCTGGACGGAGAAGAACCTTCCTGACCTCTATATTGAGATTGACTTCCAGGAGACAACGGTCAACGTCGGTGTCTTCCCATGGGGAGAGCAGGAACTGGAATATGGACTATAAGCAGAGCAAATTCATTATTATGATACACCTCCTTCAAAATAAGACAGCTGTTTTTACCGTCATACTGCTTATCCTGACGGCTTCATGTGCCGTACCATATACAGCGGAAGACCCGCCTGTAGAGCATCCAAAGCCAGATTCCCTGTTTGTGAACGTGGTGTTTTCCGTGAGGGAACACCATAGCACCAAGATTACCGGCGTGACTAACGAGAATGAATCTGATATAGTCAGGTGGAGCATCTTTGCCTTCGAGCACGGGACGGGCCATTTCCGGTATGCCAGTTCCTCTTCAGGCAGTCCACTTACGCTGAATCTTCTGGCCAACCAGAGATATTCCTGCCATGCCATTGTAAATTATCCGGTCTCCGGAACGGGGGCCTTTGATCCCTCCGGCGTGAGAGTCCCCGGGGATATTATGGATAAGACAGCCTACATTGGGGACTGCTCTGCGCAATCCCTGCCCATGTTCGGGAGCACCTACGCCATCCCGCGCCCTGGCATGGAAGACAACGTGACAATCAACGTCAGGAGGCTGGTTTCAAGGATAGATATCCGCGGACTCAAAGTGGATTTCTCCGGTAAGCCGAGGCTATCCGGCAAAACTTTCATCCTTCGCTCCATCTACATCACAAATGTCTACAGAACAACCAGATACGAACAAGATTACATGTTCACGGAACTCTCATCCACAAGATCGGCCTGGTACAATACGGGAGGATGGCACAGGGGCGAAACGGCCGATACCGGAATAGACTCCATAGTTGGAGACATCTCCATCAACCGGGAAGTTTCTGCCGACACCCCCTATAACGTGACTCACTCCTTCTATGTATTTCCAAACCCCACGCCACTGTCTCAGGACATCCGCACCATGGAAGCCTGGACGCGGCGCTGCACACGCCTGGTTATAGAGGCGTCGCTGGACTCGGACATAGTGTATTACGCCATCAATGTTCCTGATATGGAAAGGAACCAGATTTACGCCGCATCCAACGTTATCATACACGGGCGTGGTTCCAACGATCCAGAGATCATCGACATAGATCCGGACATCATAACCGCCACGGTAGAGCCCCTCATTGAAGACAGCTGGGACGGTGCCGGGAACGTGACACTGGACTAGACAGGACCTTATTAACACCATTAAAAGATGAAAAAGACCCTCTTTCTCATAACCATTCTCACCCTCGCGGCCACAGGCTGCAGAGAGGCTGAGGCCGATTTCGACATCCCCGCCCCTTCCGGGAAGGCTGTAAGTACGGCCCGCGTCAGCGTGGGCTTTTCCGAGGCCTCCGAGACCAAGTCCCAGGTAACGGTGGATGTGGAGAACTTCACTGAAGCCTACCTCTTCGCTTTCTGGACCTCTGGGACAGCCGCCGGGAAGCCCTGCAGGGTGGATGGAAGACCCGTCGCTGTCTACACCGACACGAAGACCTTCGAGTGGGAGCTCCCTGTTGGGGTCCCCATAGAGGTGATGGCCCTGGTGAACGCCGTGGAGGATGTGAGAAGGGAGATAGACGTCTGGGCCGCCGGAGTTGCGCCTTATACCCGGGATGACCTCCTATCGTTCACATACACCTGCGCTTCCGCTTCAGATCTGGTAAACCTCCACTCCAGGGAGTACAACATGCCGATGACCGGGAGAGTCACCGTTACCCTTGATGAGGGAAACCCCGTCCTTACGGTCCCGGTAAAAAGGCTCTTCGCGAAGTTCGACATCACCCTGGACGTAAGTCCCTGGGCCGAGGAGGGGTGGACGGTCACCGCCGCCCGCGTGAGCGGGGCGCGCTCCAACACCGAGGTACCGTATTTCTACACCGGTGATGGCCCTGGCTTCATGCAGACGGACCCTTCAAAGTTCGCCGCCGTGGACGGCTCTACAGCCTCCGATCTTGGAGATCTCAATTTCCGGGACACGCAGGGCCGCTCCCGGGCCGTCACTTATTACTTCCTGGAGAACTGCCAAGGGGTCACGGGGAGCGCCTCCCGCTGGAACAGGGTTGCGATGGAACTTGGGGATGCAGTAGCCAACTGCTCTTACCTTATGATCTATGTCAAGGCCACCCGGCCCGGGGACGGGGCGCGGGCCTTCGCTTACCGCATCTACCTGGATTCTGCGGAAGGATCGGCCATGAACACCTCCTTCAATATTGTACGTAACTCCTTCCGTTCCATCGTCCTGAGGCTTGGAGCCCCTCAGGATGGCTTTGAGTGGACGGACGTCAATACGGTGAGCGCCAAGCCGGGGAACCTCGTTACCCTCCTCTACGAAACATCGCTCCCGGAAGAAGACCTCGTCTTCTCGCCGGAGGCCGCGGGGCTCACGCTGGTGAGCTTCACACACTCTGACGGGAACCTTTCCCGGGAGCCCGGGACTGGTGCCACAGAGCGGCGCACCGACTACCCCTACTACGGGAGCGTCCTTCTCCGCGCAAAAACCGGGGCCGCTGACGGCCGGTACAGCGTCATTGGCGGTAACGCCGACAGGGCCCTCTCCGACGAGACGACTGTCATCCTCTCAGCACCCGTCCATCTCACCTCCACGGTGTCCTCTCCCCACTACGCTTTCCAGAGGTTCACCATCACCATGCACTCGGAGAGTATGGCCACCTGGTCAAACGAGAGAAAAGCCCGGATGGAGACCTTCTTTGAGAATCTCAACCTCCGCTGCAACTCTGCCGATACGCGCATCATATCCACCAGCCCAGTCTTCAGCACCAGCGTGAGCGGCACGGACGACACCCTCAACAAGACTTTCACAGTCCTCTCCACACGTAGCGGCGTGAGTGAGTTTCAACCGTATAACAGCGCCACCGACATCGCTTATAACAGGATATTCGTAGGCATCCTGAAGCCCACGTTGAAGTTCATCACTTCCAGCAGCGGTAACTATTCCGACAACTCCTACGACTATACCGACGGGGACGATGGGCCCGTCTACAGCACTCCCATCACCGGCGAGAACGCCTCTGGCTATTTCCAGCTCTGCGACCAGTTCGGCACCCCTATCATCTACCAGGCCGCGGACCTTGAGCTGGGTTCTCTCTCCCTCACCCCCGTGACGGGCTTCTCCACGACTCTCGCCCGGACGGTCTTCTCTTCCGGCACCTTTGTCTTCCGGACCTGGCTCACCAACTGGGCCTGCCTGGAGGGGGACGGCTGGAGACCGAATACGGAAGGGAGCACCTGCGAGTTCAACTCAAAGGTCTTTGACTCCAGTCTGGAGCTTCGCTCGGAGTCAGGGAGCCTGGTGTTCGCGGAGCCGGTCCACCTACGGGTCACCAACCCCTTCCACGATTGGTTCCCGGATGGAAACTACACCCCTTTCTCCTATGATGTAATCCTTGACGGCACCACTGACTGCACCTTCACGGAGGACTTCTCCAGGGACTGGCCCTATGCAGCCTCACTCCAGCCTGAGGTACTCTCCCACGGCAGCGTCAACACCTCCAAGGGAGGCTACGCCCCCTATGTTCTCATCTGGGAGTACCAATCCAACGAGGTGGAGAAAGTGAGGGTGGCGAACGACCTTCGCAACAACGGTTGCATCCAGTTGGGCGGGACCGTCACCCATACGAGGACGGGAGAGTCCCTCACCATGCTATGGGGGCGGGTCAATGTAATCAGGGAGTATGTCATCTACGCGGGCTATCAGTTCAGCCAGGTAAACTATATGAGTTCCACAAGTAGTCCCGGCGGCGGTCTTTCGCGTTTCATACCCTACATCTTTGTAAGGGACGACACAGGGATTCCCGTGAGCATAAATAACTGCGTCAGAACCACTGCGACAAACCAGACCGGCATAAATTCAGTCAATCCGTCGGAGAACTTCTACGCACAGTCATGCGCCTTGGGGCACTGGTGGCCAGAACACACAAACAAGCCGGATTATGACAGCACAAACTCAACCCTTTGGGACTGTGAATACGCAGCTGATGAACGCGAATATCTTCTCCATAACAAGGTGGTTGTCTACCCCACCCCAAAGACCGTAACCTCAAATGGAGAGCTCTCATTCTACGAGCTCCAGTATGCCGGGCCCATTGTGGATTCTCACCTGAATTTCTACCTGGGCCATCATGGTCATCATGCCGATTACGTATACTCCTTCCGAAATGTGGCATACTGGAACGAGCCCGCTTTCCAATTCTTCACCGAAAGGATCAATCCCAGGAACAACCCTCAGATCAAGACTTTCCCATCAGGTGAGAGCTACCTTGCCCTTGGCGAATACACCCGTTACCGTTTCTTCTGGAAAATGAAAAGAAGAAACCTTTCAAAGCTCAACAGCTACGACACCCGCTGCGCCATTGACCTTACACAGACCTTCAAGACCAGCTACACCAACACCGGAGACAATTCCACTTACTATATGTATTATTTTGGCGAACATATGTTCACAGAGAGCCACATAGCCACCGCATACTATGATCCAAGGAGAAATACGCGTGAAAGACTAAAACTCTATACACCCGCCATCCCCTTTTACCGGCTCAAAGGAAACACCGTTTATGAAGCCTTTGGCAATGCGGTCACGGGAAGCTACAAGGAGGAAGACATTGTAAACAGCAGCAAGATGTGGCAAGCCTACGGCAAGGCCGATTCCTTCTGGCTGCCGGGAAACCAAATTGAATGATGCTTATGAAAAAACTACTGCCTGCACTATTTCTGTGCCTTCTGAGTTATACGGCAACTTGCCAGCAGAAGGGCCATTTCATCCTGGATGGCGGGACCTCCGTCATTATCGGAGACAAAAAGCCGTCTGTACTGATGTACTCACTGGAAGCGGGAATCTCCTATGACCTCCTTCAGAGGCTCCGTCTCAAAGGCAGCATTGGAGGCTTCAGGAACGTAATGTCCTTTGACCGCACAGGCTGGATGCCAGAAACCGCCAACGGACCATTGGTCAGGTTAGGGGCAGATTACATCTTCCTGCCTGAAGATAAACGCTTCCGTCCCCTGGCCTCCTTTAGCGCTGGATACAGGCTCAGAATACCCCCGGGGGCCGATTCATCTGCCATGGACGGCATACCTGTGCAGCCAGACGGCGCTTTTCTCTGCGCCGCATTAGGGGCGGACATCCGCATAGAAAGCCTCACCCTTGGGTTCTCCGTTACCGGTGAGCTCACACACTCACTCCGCCCCGCAGCGGGGGTTTCAATCAGAATACTGTTACCGTAAGGGTATGACTAGCGTATATGAATCTCACCCATGTTCACGCCCATCCAGCCGGTTTGGACAATGGGGACTTTCTTGCCGTCGAGGTTCTTGACATATTCCGGCTTATCCATGAATGTATGGGAGTGGCCGCCCACAACAAGGTCTATTCCGCGAGTGGCGGCAACCAGCTGGGGATCAGTGATGTCTCCAGGATTGTGCTCCGTGTAACCGATGTGTGTGAGGGCTATGACAAGGTCACAGTGGGGGCGGAGTTCGTCGGCATACTTCTGGACGGTGGGAATCATATCGAACTCCGGGATACGGTTTGCGATGTCTCCGGCCAGCATGTCCTTAAGGCTGCAAAGGACACCGATAATGCCAATACGGCGGCCGGCCTTTTCCAGGACCACGCAAGGTTTCACGTACTTCCCCATCTCAAAGGAAGAGAAATCATGGTTACACACAACCACAGGCACCTCAAGGCTGGAAAGGAGCTCTCCAAGCGCCTCTATGCCGTTGTCAAATTCATGGTTTCCAAGGGTGATTGCATCGTACTTGAGGGCGTTCAGAATCTCCACTTCAACCTGGCCGCCGAACTCCGAGAAATAAGACGACCCCTGGCCGAAGTCTCCGGCATGAAGGAGGAGGACGTTCTCAGGGCCGTCTGCCCTGCGGACGGAATCAATGAAAGCCGCACGTTCAAGGGCGCCGCCCATACCGGCAAATTCGCCGGTACGTTCAGGTTCCAAATGGCTGTGGGAGTCATTCAGGTGTACGATAGTGAGCACCTGGCCGCGGTTGCAGGCCATCACAGAAAGCGCCATAAGCGCAAAGACAATTATCTTTTTCATACTCCTAGTCCTCCATTATCACGCGGGAATCGGCCTTTGCCTCAATTACTTGACCCTTTGCTTCCATTCCGGAAACATACCACAGCATCACTTCCTTCAGAAGCACAGTTGAAAGGGTTACCTCCTGCGCCAGCGCACCAATATTAAGCTTGTCTCCACCGTCCAGAAGGAAATCTATGGTGGTGACGTTGTATATGCGTTCAGGGTCAATGGGCTCACCACCCACAAGGGCACTCACAAGCTTATGGTCCTTTACCCTGACAGTGGCACCGGAAGTAGCCTGGAAGGCCTTTGTCTGGGCTAACTGCTCAAACAGTTCCGTAAGGGCAGATCCCTTCATCTTGACGTAACACACGTAGTTCTTGAAGGGGAACATGGAAGAGATGTCCTCCATGGTAATGGCACCCTTGGGCATGGGCACGCGGATACCGCCGAAGTTAGTTACGGCAAAGTCCATGGAGACATTGAAAAGCTCACTGCCATAGGCCCTGAGGGCATCGGCAAAGAGATTTCCAAGCGGGAGGTCAGGGTCTGTCCTCAGATTCTGGTACTCCCCGACACTATGGCCGATAACTGTCTTGAGAGGCGCCAGACGATTCTGCGCCTGTATGAGGGCCCCTGCAACCTCTGCCACGGGGCTATCCTGAGCATAGCGGACGCCGGAAGGAGTTACATAGGAATCATCCTCAAACACTCCCAGAGCAGTGTTCTCATTTTCAAGCGTTACGGGCTGTGCGAGAGTCCGGTGCCCGTCCATGGGCACAAGGCGATACTCTATTTTAGGTGAGCAGGCCGTAGCGATAACTGCTGCGGCTACGGCCAGTACTATTTCATTCTTAACCATTTCCAAAGGTCTTTGAAGGTAGATTTCTTGCCATACATAAGGATACCCACCTTATAGATTTTGGCCGATGCCCAAGCGCACGCAACGAAGGTGCCGATGAGCAGTACTATACTGAGCACCAGTTCCCACGTTGCAACGCCAAAGGGGATACGTGCAAGCATCACGATGGGGCTTGTGAAAGGAATCATGGAGAACCAGAACACAAGCTGGCTGTCCGGGGCCTTGAATGCATACAGGGCCACAAAGAAACCCAGCATTAGCGGAATGGTAACGGGCAGCTGAAGCTGGGAACTGTCACCCTCATTCTCCACCGCGCTTCCGATTGCGGCAAAAAGCGATGCATAGAGAAGATATCCGAAGATGAAGAAGAACAGGAATGCAATCCCGATTTCTGCAAGATTGATATTGCCTATGGTACTCATTATGACCTCCATCCCGGAAGGTTCCCCTGCCGCCACTGCGGTGGTGTCCGAAACTGCCCCCAGAGTATCCTCAAGGCTGATCTGGCCGGGAAGGTTTACATCAGGAGACATCTGCTGGACCATCTCCGTGGCGGAATCGTCACTCATCAAATTCATAATCCTGTCCTTTCCAAGTATGCCCATAGCGGCGCCAAGGAGCATTCCGGTGAGCAGGATCCACAGCAGGAACTGGGTAATGGCAACAAGAGCCACGCCTATGATCTTGCCGAATAGCAGTTCACTGGCCTTCACGGAAGACACCAGGACCTCCACGACACGTGAACTCTTTTCCTCAATGACTGAACTCATGACCATACCGGAGAACAGGGCTATGAACATGTAGATGGCCATTCCCAGGATCATGCTCAAGGCCATATAGATGCCGGATTCTGAGATAGTTTCCTTGCCGGACTCGTCTATGGTGTAACTGCGGAGCTTTACGTTGGACTTCACGCCCGCCATAATCTCTTCAAGGTTCTCTACGCCGCTTTGCTCTATGCGGTAAGCCTCCACGGCGTCGTTGATACGATCCTCAATCATGGAACCTGTATCCATGCCAAGGGGTTTCTCACTGTAGCAATCGGCCTTGACGCTGCGGCTTTCAGGGTCAAGCTCAGATATACTGAGGAGCACATCTATGCCGGCGGCTTTGAGATTGGCCTTCAGGGAGTCTGCAACGGTATCCGGGCCAAGGTCCAGGTAGTGGGTGACTTCATTGTCCTGCAGATACTGGAGCACTATGCCGCTGCGGTCTATCACACCCACTTTCTTAGTCTCTTCCTTGGTGCCCATCATAATGAGGGTGGGAAGGATACAGATTGCGGCAAACAGTACAGGAGCGATGAAAGTGATCAGAAGGAAGCTCTTCTTCTTTACCTTGTTAAGATACTCCCTCTGTATGATTATGCCTAATTTCTTAAAATTCATAGCCTACTCCTCCCCTTTTACAAGTTTGATAAAGATGTCGTTCATGCGCGGGATAACCTCCTTGAAGGAGTTGATTGTTACGCCCAGGCCGATCAGTTCCGTGAGTTTTGCATTTACCTCCGGGCGCGGCACAACTATGGTACGGCGTGAGAGTGTTTCATCCGTAAACTCAATCTCCACATTGTCTTCACCGTGCTGACGGCGGATTTCATCCGTGCCGCCGGCAACAACCAGCCTGCCGTGATTGATGAGGGCTATTCTCTCACAGAGCTCCTCAACGGACTCCATATTGTGGGTGGAAAGGATGATGGTTGCGCCTTCATCCTTAAGACGCAGTATTTCCTTGCGGATAAGGTCTACGTTCACCGGGTCAAAGCCGGAAAAAGGCTCGTCCAATATCATCAGGCTGGGCTTGTGGACAACGGTTGTGATGAACTGAACCTTCTGGGCCATACCCTTGGAGAGTTCCTCAACCTTCTTCCCCCACCAGTCTGCTATGTCAAAGCGCACGAACCACTTCTTGAGCTCAATGGCGGCCTCACGGGCGTTCATACCCTTTAGCTGGGCAAGATACATTGCCTGGTCACCTACCTTCATCTTGCGGTAAAGGCCGCGTTCTTCCGGAAGGTATCCTATACGGGAAACATCCCTCTCCGTAATAGGATGTCCCTGGAAGAGGATTTGTCCCTGCGATGCAATGGTAATGCGGTTTATGATGCGGATAAGGGTACTCTTACCCGCTCCGTTGGGCCCCAGAAGGCCGAATATCTTGCCTTCCGGAATTTCCAGCGACACATTGTCCAGCGCCACCTTTTCCCCGAAGGTCTTGGTTACATTCTTAACTTCAATAATTGCCATCTTCTATGATAGGATTTTTGCTACTAACTCTACTAAAAGTTCTCCCGGAGTGGCTTCTCCGGCATCTCCTCCCTTGCCTTTGTAATCATATTCCGCAAGCAGTGAGATCACGGCCTGGCAGCCCTGGATGGGATAGTTCCTCACCGCCGCATCATATTCCCTGAGGAAATACGGGTTCACGCCAAGTGCCTTTGCCACATCTCCCTGGGAAGGCCGTGACGGCAGCAGGGCATGATATTTAAGGATGCGGCTGAAGTGAGTAAAAAGCGGGGCTACGGCCATTGGAAGCATGAAACGCGGCTGTTCCCCGATATGGGAGGCGATGGTGAGCGCACGGGCATTTTCCCTGTAACTGAGGCACTTTGTAAGTTCAAAGATACTGAACTGCCGGCTTATGCCGATATTCTTTTCAATGTCCTCAACGGATATATCCTTCACTCCTTCAGGTAGGTTCTTAAGGAGTTTTTCCGTCTCTACGGCTATCTTGCCAAGGTCTGTGCCGGCGCTTTCTGCAAGCAGGGCCGATGCCTCCGGATGGATTCTGAGTCCCAGCCCCTGGTAATAATCCTGTATCCAGCGCGGGACTTCGTAGTCACGAAGCGCCGGGGAGTCCACCACCACGCCGGTTTTGAGGACACTCTTGTACAGGGATTTTCTTTTATCGGCCGATGCACCGTGCATGAGAATTACCAGCACTGTGCTGTCAAGGGGCTTTTCACAGTATACCGCAAGTTCCTCCAGAGACTTCATCTGCTGGGCTTCCTTAAGCACCACAAGCTGGCGCTCTGCCATCATGGGGAAACGCCTGGCGGCCGTGATGACCGTTTCTGCATTGACGTCGGAGCCATAGCACACGGTCTCATTAAAGTCCTTTTCCCATTCCTGCAGGCAGTTTTCAAGAATGGCGTCACATACCCGGTCCGGGTAATATGGCTCATCTCCCATAAGCAGATATACACACTTGAAGATGCCACCACGGACATCTTCAAGTATGTTTTTGACCTGACGGTCTACTTCTATGTAGCCTTTTGCGGCTGCCACTATTTGGAGAATTTCTTTTCCTTGGCACGTACGATACGCTCCTTGAGGGCGTCTGCGGCGTCTGTTACTGCTTCCTCGAAGGTACGGGCATTGCGTTCAATAAGGAGATCCTCACCGGGTATGCGGGTTTGGAGTTTCACGCATTTGTTTTCTGCGTCCGGAAGGAGGGAAAGGGTGACGTCAATGTCTCCTAGATTGTCGAAGAATTTCTCTACTTTACCAACTTTCTTCTGGATGTAGTCCAGCAGCTTCTCGTCTGCGTCGAACTTGAGGGACTTAACGTTAATCATTTTTACCTGAGTTTTTTGCCCTTGGATGGGCGTTTAAGTATTGTTGTTTTAGCCTTGCGACTGAATTGTGCGTGTAAACCTCCGTGGCGGCAAGGTTTGCGTGGCCCAGCATCTCCTTGATTGCGTTAAGGTCTGCGCCTTCCTGCAACAGTGCGGTTGCCAGGGAATGCCTTAA
>CACXNH010000025.1 GCA_902768955.1 uncultured Bacteroidia bacterium
TTGGGAATCTGAATACTGGGAGGAAATGCCCGAAGATCCCTCAACATTCCCCAAGATTCAGTATGATGGCGGCGAAACGCTTGCTACCCTTAATTCTGTCCTGGCAAAGAAGGCCAGCGGTGTCAGCGGAACCGGTGTATATTTCAAGGCCGGTTTCCTCTGGCGTCCTGTGGCCGGTCTCAGGCTTGGAGCAGCCATCCAGACTCCAACCATGGTCAATATGGTGGGGAGATGCTCCTGGTACGGAGAGGCCAATCTCAAGGGCATCTCTTTCAGCCCCTCCAGCAGCCCGGAGGATGAATGGATATATGCTCTGCGTATGCCCTTCCGCTGGAATGCCGGCCTTGCATACAGTTTTGGCAGCTTTGCCGTTGTGAGCGTAGACTATGAGATGGCCGATTATTCACATGCCAAATACCGCGGCCGTGGAGAGTTTGGTTATTCTACCGGCTCATGGAATGATCAGAATGCCGATATAAAGGATGCCTTGGGCCTTGGCCACAATGTCCGCGTAGGTATGGAATTCAAACCTGTTGAGTCCTTGGCAATCCGTGTTGGCTACAACTTCCTTTCCGGCTCCCAGAAGAACTGGCTGGTGTGGGATAATGAAGATCCCGCTAATCCCGTCCTCTATCTTGAGCCGCTCACGGCCAAGGAGCGTGCAGCCCAGGCCACCCAGTTGGTAAGCTTCGGTGCAGGTTATTCCGCCGGACATTTCTTCACCGATTTCGCCGTGCGTCTTCGCTTTATGCCCCAGAGTTACTTCACTCCTTATCATCATTATGAGTCTGGCGCAGATGTCTATGACAAGTTTGCCGCAGATTATATTGATAAGGGAGGAACCATTCAAAAAATAGTTCCTGAGGTGCTTGTATCGGCCACTGGCATAGAAACTGTCCTTACCCTTGGCTGGCGTTTCTGAGCATTCCACAGGCTCACGCTCTTTATCTGCCCACGTTACCCCCTCCCTAAACCCCTCCCCTCGGGGGAGGGACTTGACAAAGGAAGATTGATATGACAATTTGGCAGAAAAAATCTGCTGGCATAGAATTGGATATTTTGTGAGGCGTCGCCCGGAGTGGGCGGCGCCTTTTTGAAATTCTTAGCCCGTCTCTGTCATTCTGAGCGAAGCGAAGAATCTCAATTTAAATTTAAATTAAAAAACAATAAAAGTATTATATTATGGGTAAAATTATCGGCATCGACCTTGGAACTACCAATTCCTGTGTCGCAGTGATGGAGGGCAATCAGCCCACCGTCATCATCAACAATGAAGGACAGCGCACCACTCCTTCAGTGGTGGCTTTCACTGACGGCGGAGAGCGCAAGATAGGCTCCCCTGCAAAGCGTCAGGCTATCACCAACCCCAAGAACACCGTGTTCTCCATCAAGCGTTTTATGGGTGAAACCTATGACCAGGTGGCCACGGAGGTTGCACGCGTACCTTATAAGGTTACCCGCGGAGAAAACAACACTCCCCGCGTAGACATCAACGGGAAACTCTACACCCCTCAGGAGATATCGGCAATGATTCTCCAGAAGATGAAAAAGACCGCAGAGGAATATCTCCGTCAGGAGGTCACCGAGGCAGTCATCACCGTTCCCGCATACTTCTCAGACTCCCAGCGTCAGGCAACCAAGGAAGCCGGCCGCATCGCAGGTCTGGACGTAAAGCGTATCATCAACGAGCCCACCGCGGCAGCCCTTGCATACGGCCTTGACAAGAAGGACAAGGATATGAAGGTTGCAGTGTATGACCTTGGCGGCGGTACCTTCGATATCTCCATCCTCCAGCTTGGAGACGGCGTATTCGAAGTCCTCTCCACCAATGGTGACACCCACCTTGGCGGTGACGATTTTGACCAGGTTATCATTGACTGGCTGGCCCAGGAGTTCGCCGCAGAAAACGGCGGCCTTGACCTCAAGAAGGATCCTATGGCACTCCAGCGTCTTAAGGAGGCTGCAGAGAAGGCAAAGATTGAACTCTCCAGCCAGACTTCAACAGAGATCAACCTCCCTTACATTATGCCCGTGGACGGCGTTCCCAAGCACCTTGCAAAGACCCTCACAAGGGCTAAGTTCGAGCAGCTCTCAGACGCCCTCTTCCAGCGCTCCATCGCCCCTTGCCGTCAGGCCCTCAGCGATGCCCACCTTAACCCTTCAGACATTGACGAGGTTCTCCTTGTAGGCGGTTCCACACGTATCCCTTACGTACAGGAACTTGTGAAGAACTTCTTCGGAAAGGAGCCCAACAAGAGCGTGAACCCGGATGAAGTTGTGGCTATCGGCGCATCCATCCAGGGCGGTGTCCTGGCCGGTGACGTGAAGGACGTGCTCCTTCTGGATGTCACCCCGCTGAGCCTGGGTATCGAGACCCTCGGCGGAGTTATGACTAAACTCATCGAGAGTAACACCACCATCCCTGCCAAGAAGAGCCAGATCTTCTCCACCGCAGCAGACAACCAGCCCGGCGTAGAGATCCGCGTCCTCCAGGGAGAGCGTCCCATGGCAAAGGACAACAAGCAGATCGGCATCTTCCACCTGGACGGCATCGCTCCCGCACCCCGCGGCGTGCCTCAGATTGAAGTTACCTTCGATATCGATGCCAACGGTATCCTCAACGTTTCCGCAGTGGATAAGGCTACCGGTAAGGAGCAGCACATCCGCATCGAGGCTTCCAGCGGCCTGTCAGACGCCGAAATCCAGCGTATGAGAGATGAAGCTAAGGCCAACGAAGCCGCAGATAAGGCAGAGAAGGAGCGCATTGACAAGATCAACAGCGCAGACGCCCTCACCTTCCAGGCAGAAAAATTCCTGAAGGAGAACGCCGACAAAGTTCCCGCCGATATAAAGTCTGAGGTAGAGACTAACTGCAATGCCCTCAAGGAAGCCGTGAAGGCTCAGAATATGGCCGATATTGACCGCTACTCCGAGGCCCTCAACAAGGCATTCGAGAAGATGTACCAGGCCGGTCAGCAAGGCCAGGCCGGTCCCCAGGGCGGTCCTCAGGGCCCGTTCCAGGGCGGTCCTCAGCCCGGCGGCCAGCCCGAAGGCCCGGATGAGCAATAAGCTCTCGTGGAAGTAACTGATTAAATATCAGTGATTTATGCAAAAACGTCTACCGGATTTCCGGCAGACGTTTTTCGTTATTGCGTTGATTGTCAGTTACTTGCCTCCACGGTACTTTGCGGCCTGCTCTGCAATGAGGGCGGCGTCGTCAAAGTAGTTGATCTGCATGGCGTCTTTCATTTCATGAAGAGTGGCGGCAGCAACCTCACGGGCTGCTTCTGAACCCTTGCGGAGAATCTCATACACGGCGGGGATGTCTTGCTCGTAGGCGTGACGGCGTGCGCGGATGGGCTCCAGACGGTCATTGAGGACATTTATGAGGAACTTCTTGCACTTCATGTCTCCAAGGCCGCCGCGGCGGTAGTGGTCTTTGAGTTCATCAAGGTTCATGTACTCGGGCCAGAACTTCTCAAAGTCCCCTTCCTCGCAGAACGCATCCAGGTAGGTGAAAACAGTGTTTCCTTCAACCTTGCCGGGGTCTTCCACCCTCAGGTGGCCCGGATCCGTAAACATGCCCTTAACCTTCTGTTCCATGGTCTTTGCATCATCGGAAAGATAGATACAGTTGCCAAGGGACTTTGACATCTTGGACTTGCCGTCAGTTCCGGGAAGGCGGCGGCAGGCAAGGTTTGAAGGAAGGAGGATATCAGGCTCCACAAGTACATTGCACTTGTATGTACCGTTGAAACTTCTCACGATCTCACGGCACTGCTCAATCATGGGCTCCTGGTCTTCTCCTACGGGAACTGTAGTAGCCTTGCAGAAGCAGATATCGGCCGCCTGGGAGATGGGATATGTGAAAAAGCCCACGGGGAGGCCACGCTTATTGTCATCGGTTGCACCTCCGTCAAAGCCGCGGAGAGCCATCTCCGTCTTTACCGTAGGGTTGCGCTGGAGGCGCTGGACGGTGACAAGGTTGGAGAAGAACTGGGTCATCTCGTGGAGCTCAGGGATCTGGCTCTGGATGAAAAGGGTGACCTTGCCAGGGTCAAGGCCGCAGGAAAGGTAATCCAGGGCAACCTCAATGATGTTCTGACGCACCTTCTCGGGGTTGTCGGCATTATCTGTAAGAGCCTGAACGTCTGCAATGAACACGAACATGCGGTCATAGTTGCCCTCATTTTGAAGCAGTACCCTGTTGCGCAGGGATCCAACGTAATGTCCAAGATGGAGTTTGCCAGTAGGGCGGTCTCCGGTAAGTATGATTCTTCCCATAGTTTTCAAATAAGAGACGCAAAGATACGCTTTTCCGCGTTTATTTGCAACGATGAAGCTGCTCTACCTGAATGTCGAAGTAGGTTTCCGGGAAGGGTTCCTGCCTCAGCGTGAAATGCCACCACTCGCTGTCAAGAGGCTTGAAGCCGTGGCGGAGCATTGCGCGCCTGAGGATCAGGCGGTTTTCAAACTGCTCCCGAGTGATAGTGCGGCCCCGTGGCGAAGGAACGGGGCTGTAGAGTCCTGTGTCAGGGTCTCCACAAAAATCCGGATGGCTTTCGGGACCAAACCAGTCAAAGGTGCCGCCCATGTCCAGTTCCTTCTCCGTTTTCATGTCAAAGAGAGTAAGATCCACGGTAGATCCGCGTGTATGGCCGCTTTTTGCCATGATATACTCCTGGTCGAAGAGAACGCTCTTGTCGAGGTCTGGGTAGAAGTATGTCTTCATCAGGGTGTCAGGGACATCAGCTGCCCAGCGCACAAAATGGTCTACGGCACGTTGGGGCCTGTAGGCATCATATATCTTAAGCCTGAATCCAAGGACCTTCACGTCATCCGACACTGCGCGAAGGGAATCTGCCGCCTCCTTTGTGAGGAGGGCTGTGGGCTGGAGATACCCGTCTATGCGCTCTCCCACAAAATTATATGTACCAAAGTAACGGATTTCCAAAATGGCATCCGGGACGGCGTCTGTGATGGTTACAAAGGAAGAATTGAACTCCTTTTTGCCACAACAGGCCGATATGATGGTTAGCGCAAATGCCAGAATTACAGTTTTTTTCATACGAAGAGTAATTAATCCTGCTCAAAAATAAGCATTTTTACAATAAAAGCCGTAAATTTGAATCCCCTAAAACTGAATTATGCTATCGTTTGTCCTAAGTATTGTGGCCCTGGTTCTGGGCTATATCCTTTACGGATCCTTTGTAGACCGTATATTCGGTCCGGATCCTTCACGTAAGACTCCGGCTATTACTAAAGCGGACGGTGTGGATTACATTGCCATGCCCACGTGGAAGGGTTACATGATTCAGTTCCTCAACATTGCCGGCACCGGTCCTATCTTCGGTGCCATAATGGGCGCAAAATTCGGCCCTGCAAGCTATCTTTGGATAGTCCTGGGCTGCATTTTTGCCGGTGCGGTGCATGACTACATGTGCGGCATGCTGTCTGTGCGCCACGGCGGCGCAAGTTTCCCGGAGCTGGTGGGAGATTACCTTGGAAAGCGCACCAGAACCGTCATGCTGGTGTTCAGCATGATACTTCTGCTCCTTGTGGGAACGGTGTTCGTATACAGTCCTGCCCTCATCCTTGGAGACATTGCAGGAGACGGCACCCGCGGTTCCATCATGATGTGGGTGGGAATCATATTCCTATACTACGTAGTGGCCACCCTTCTTCCCATAGACAAATTAATCGGCAAAGTATATCCATTCTTTGCTGCTGCCCTTTTATTCATGGCCGCCGCGCTCATGGTGTACCTTTTTTTGAAGTGGCCTTCGCTTCCGGAAATCTGGGACGGCCTTGGAGGATGGAGCGATAAAGCCGGCCTCAGGGATCAGCCCATCTTCCCTTGCCTCTTTATCACCATCGCATGCGGTGCCATTTCCGGCTTCCACGCTACCCAGAGCCCGCTTATGGCCCGATGCATCCAGAATGAGAAACTGGGCCGCCCGGTGTTTTACGGTTCAATGATAACGGAAGGTCTGGTGGCACTAATCTGGGCTGCAGTATCTTCATGGTTCTTTTTCAGCGGAGGCGCACTGGAGGTGGGTTCCACAACCGCAGCTGCCGCTCCTACTGTTGTGACCAAGGTCTCCGAGGGCTGGCTGGGGCTCTTCGGCGGCATCCTTGCCATCATCGGTGTTGTTGCCGCCCCCATCACCTCCGGAGACACCGCCTTCCGCAGCGCCCGCCTCATTATGGCCGATTTCCTGCGCATGGAGCAAAAGGGCATATGGAAGCGCCTTTGGATTGCCATCCCCATGTTCGGGGCATCGGCACTCCTTCTTTGGTACAACATTGCAGATGCAAACGGCTTCAACGTGATTTGGCGCTACTTTGGCTGGAGCAACCAGACTCTTGCAGCATTCATGCTCTGGACCGCCACAGTATATCTAAGCTTGAAGCGTCCGGGAAGCGCATTGGCTTCCGCCTTCCCGCCGGTCTTGCACCCTGGATTGGCATTGCAACCTTTGTCCTCTCCGGCCTGCTCTTCTTCCTGTGGTACCGGAAGCGTGGGGGCAAGTAGCTGACAATCAATATGATAACGAAAAACGTCTGCCGATAATCCAGCAGACGTTTTTCTGTAATTAACGTAGAATCAATAACTTACTTCCACGGGCTTAAGCTTTGCCGTTGGAACCAAGAACGTTCACAATCTTGTGAATGTACATCTTCTTCATTTCCTCGCGGGCGGGTTTGAGGTACTGGCGGGGATCAAAGTGGCTGGGGTTCTCTGCAAGATACTTGCGGATGGCGCCGGTCATGGCAAGGCGGCTGTCAGAGTCAATGTTGATCTTGCAGACAGCGCTCTTTGCGGCCTCGCGGAGCTGTTCCTCGGGAATGCCGATAGCATTGGGGAGGTTGCCGCCGTACTTGTTGCACATGTCTACATACTCCTGGGGAACGGAGCTGGAGCCGTGGAGAACGATAGGGAAGCCGGGAAGCTTGTTCTCAATCTCATGAAGGACGTCGAATGCGAGCGGCGGGGGAACAAGGCGGCCGGTCTTGGGGTCACGGGTGCACTGGTCAGGGGTGAACTTGTATGCGCCGTGGCTGGTGCCGATGGAGATGGCGAGGGAGTCGCAGCCTGTGCGGGTGGCGAAATCAATCACTTCCTCAGGTTTGGTGTAGTGGGATTCTGCAGAAGAAACCTCATCCTCGACGCCTGCAAGAACGCCGAGTTCTGCCTCTACCGTAACATCATACTTGTGAGCATATTCCACAACCTTCTTGGTGAGGGCGATATTGTCTTCATAGGGAAGTGAAGAAGCGTCAATCATCACAGAGCTGAAGCCCATGTCTACGCAGTCCTTGCAAAGCTCAAAGCTGTCTCCGTGGTCCAGGTGGAGGACAATCTGGGGATTCTCCCAACCAAGTTCCTTAGCGTAGGCAACTGCACCTTCTGCCATGTAGCGGAGAAGGGTTGAGTTTGCGTAATTACGTGCACCCTTTGATACCTGGAGGATAACCGGGCTCTTGGTCTCTGCTGCGGCCTGAACGATTGCCTGGAGCTGCTCCATGTTGTTGAAATTGAATGCAGGGATTGCGTAACCGCCGTCTACGGCCTTCTTGAACATCTCGCGGGTGTTAACAAGGCCAATTTCTTTAAAAGATACCATAATTGAATATGAATTAGAATAAATAATTTCTTTAAGCCCACAAATTTAACTATTTTTGCGGAAAAGTAAAAGCGATATGAGCGGTAAAGTACTAATTTTTTCGGCCCCGTCCGGAAGCGGCAAGAGCACCATCGTAAACCACATCCTGGGGCTTCATCCGGAGATAGAGTTCTCTGTATCGGCCACATCACGTCCCCCCAGGGGAGCGGAGCAGGATGGTGTTGAATATCTCTTCTACAGTGCCGATGTATTCCGCCTCATGGTGCGGGACGGGAAGTTTGTGGAGCATGAGGAAGTGTACCCTGACCGCTTTTACGGCACCCTTAAGAGCGAGGTAAACCGCATCTGGGCCAAGGGTCATGTCATTGTCTTTGACGTTGACGTTAAGGGAGGAGTATCCCTCAAGAATTACTTCGGGGACAGCGCCCTGTCAGTATTCATCCAGGCCCCTTCCGTGGAGGAGCTCCGTAAACGCCTCATCGCCCGCGCCACTGACCCCATGGACGCAATAGAGCAGCGCGTTGCCAAGGCTGCGGAGGAAATGACTTACGCTCCCAAATTTGACCGCATCCTCATAAACGATGACCTTGAGACCGCTTTCCGCGAAGCCGAAGAGATGGTCAATGGCTTTTTGTCATTCTGAGCCCTGTCATTCTGAGTTTACCTGTCATTCTGAGCCCTGTCATTCTGAGTTTACCTGTCATTCTGAGCCCTTTCATTCTGAGTTTACCTCTCATTCTGAGTTTACCTGTCATTCTGAGCGAAGCGAAGAATCTATGCGAATAGCCGTTTACAGCGGGTCCTTCAACCCCCTTCACATTGGCCATGAGGCCATAATACGCTTCCTCACGGAAAAGGCGGGGTTTGACCTTGTGTACCTTGTGGTTACCCCTCAAAACCCCTTTAAGGACGCCCATAGTCTGCCTTTTGGGAAAACGCGTTTTGACGCTGCAGTGGAAGCCGTTGCACGCCACCCGGAGCTAAAGGTGGTGGTAAAGGACACTGAGCTTCACATGACTCCTCCGCAGTACACCATCCGCACCCTGGATACCCTCAAGGCGGAAGAGCCGGAAAACAGTTTTACCCTTGTTATAGGGGCCGATAACCTTGCCTGCTTCAGCGGCTGGCGCTTCCATGAGCGCATTCTACTGGATTACGGCGTAGTTGTCTTTCCCCGCAAGGGATATCACCGCGGCCATGCCAAGGCCCGTCTGATGAGGGTGAATCCACTGTACAAAATCATTCTTCTGAGGGCCCCGCTTGTGAACATCTCATCAACAGAAATACGTAACGGCCTTGCAGAAGGAAAAGACATGTCAAAATGGCTGATGTAGGAATCCATACAGAAACTGAACGCAAGTTCCTTGTGCTAAGTGACGCTTTCAAGGCCCAGGCCATTGCGTCCCACCGCATAAAGCAGGGATACATTGCCAGGGATAACGGCAATTCCGTCCGCGTACGTATAAAGGACTCTACCGGGATCCTCACCATCAAGGGGCCATCGGCCGATGATATCTCCCGCACGGAATGGGAGACAGAGATTCCTCTCCAGGATGCCGAAGCCCTTCTGAAACTCTGCCACGGCGGAATCATTGATAAAACCAGGTACATAGTTCCGGAGGGGGTGCTACCCTCTGAAACCCTCCGCTTCGCGTCGTCCCTCCCACAGCCTGCCGTGCCGGTGACCAAGCAAGCTTGCTCCCCGTCCCGCCATTCTGTGGGCCCCTCCCATTCATCCGGACATGGGCGTCCAGAGGTTTCAGAGGGTACACCCCCTTCCGGAAGAGTGTTTGAGGTGGATGAGTTCTATGGGGACAATGAGGGACTTGTGATGGCGGAGATTGAACTCCAGAATGCCGATGACCCGTTTGAGAAGCCGTCCTGGCTGGGAAAGGAAGTCACCGGAGACCGGCATTACTACAACTCCTACCTTTCTCTCCATCCATTTAAAACCTGGTAGCAAGTGTTTTTTTTGCTATCTTTGCACATCCAACACTCAAAAGTTCTATGAAATACAAATCACTGCTGGTTTTCAGCGTGCTCCTTGCGGCGATAGCCGTAAGTTGTAGCAAGGAAAACGCCTCGGGCACACTGCCCACGGGCATCGACATTGAAGTAGGTGAAAACTCCGCTCTGTTCATTCTGAATCAGGGAGCGTGGCCGGGGGGATCAACCCTGGACCTTAAGAATCTATCCAGCGGCGCATTCAGCGCCAACTGGTTTGCCGCGGCCAATCCGGACGTTGCGCAGGGCCTTGGAAACACCGGTAACGATATGGCCGTCATCGGCGGCAAACTATGGGCCCTTATGAACGGCTCAAACCAGATAGCCATCATAAATCCCTCAAGCGGGAAACTGGAGAAAGTCCTTGACGTGGACAGCCCCAGATATATAATCAAAAAAGGAAATTATGCCTATGTGACCTCTTACGGGGCCGCTATTGACGGCTCCGTATATGGAGTCAAGGGAAAGGTGTACCGTATAGATCCTGCCACATATGAAACCAAAACCGTTGAGGTTGGATATCAGCCCGACGGCATCACCGCCCTTGGGGAAAAACTCTATGTGGCAAACAGCGGCGGTTACCAGACAGATCACGAAAAAAACATTTCAGTCATAGACCTGGCCTCTTTCTCCGTTACAGGAAGTATTGAACTTCCCGTAGGGAATCTCAACCGCCTTTTCAGCGCCAGCGGGAAACTCTGGGTAACCACCTATGACTGCTACAACGCAGACTGGAGCGCCATCATAACGCCCGCAAGCCTTGGCAGCGTGACGCCGGAAGGGGAGTATGAGGCCGTGAAGGATATCACGGTAGGAATGCCCGCGCTTTCAAACGGGAGACTGTATAATATTTCTTATGGTGGAATGACCATTGTGAACACCCAAGACGGCAGTGTCTCAAGCCTTACTCTCAAGGGTGAGGACGGAAAGGCATTTGCCTTCTCCTATCCGTACGGAATAGCCGTCCATCCCGTAAACGGTGATATCTACATCTCCGACGCAAACTTTACCGGAGACAGCCAGGTGGTTTGTTTTGGGGCCGATGGTTCCTTCAAATGGTCTCAGACCACTGGACTTGGCTCAGGGCCGCTTCTTGTCTACTAGTTAAATCTCAACACTCACAGACCCCATGACGTGGAAACCCGGCATGGGGTATTGCTGAACTATTTCGTAGCGGGTGCCGGTGAAATTGCGCAGTTCCACGGCAAGCCTAAGGCCCCACGGACCCTTCCAGCTCAAAGTCATGTCCCAGGTGGTGAAGGCGGGAAGATATGCCTCCGGGCGGGAGGAGGCGGCCGTATAACGGACGCCTGTGACCTGCCCGCGGATATCGGCCCTGAAAGACTTCCAGACGCCGAAGATGTTGAAGGAGCCGCTATGCAGCGGAATATACGGAATCTGCCAGGGATTTGAAGGGTCGAAGGCCCGGTTGAAACTGTACCGGGCGGTGATTCCGGCCTGCCAGGCGGCGGCTGTGTAGGCCGACGATGCGCTCCATTCGTCCCCGTACACGTGAACGCTCCCTATATTGAACATACTCCAGCGGAAGAGGCTTCCGTTGGGGACGGCTATGAGTTTATCAGTGACATGATTGAAATACAACTCTTCCCTTATGCGGAAACTCCACGGACCGAAACTCCTGTCCCATAGCCACCATAGGGATACCTGCCACACTTTTTCCGGCCTGAGGTCACGGCTCCCCACATTGGTGTAATAAAGGTCGTTGAATGACGGCAGGCGGCAGGAGCGCTTACCAATGAAGCCAAACTCCCAGTCAAAGCGCGGATGCCAGTCCACCAGAAGGGCGGGGGAGAGGAAGCGGTATCCGTCCGATGTCCCCTGATACTGCGCGCTCACCTGTATCCTCCAGGGATCCAGTAGGAAGGCCGATGAAAACGCCCCCAGGACCTGCTGTCTCTGAGCGTTTACCTGCGCAGAGAGCCAGTCGGCATGGGCGTCAACGGCGGCGTTTAGGTGCAGCCAGGGGAGTGCCTGATATCCAAGCGAAGCGGCCGCATACGCGCTTTGGAGATTGTAGTTCCAGGAGGCGCTTATAGAAGGGTCAAGTTCGGAGACATCCACATAATCCAGGATGTCAAGGCTGTACCTGGCCTTGACAAGAAGGCTCAGGCCGTGTCCCAGGGACTGCTCTCCGGATACCTGGGCTGTAAGGTTACGGTCATATTGACGGTCCTCGGACATTGGGTACTTGCCACTCTGCTTGAACACGGGGCCGGGGATGCCTCGCCCTGCGTCATACCAGTTCACGGAGGCTTCGTATCGGCCCCCATGGGGCAGGAACCACAGATGGCCGCCGGCACGGAAAGCCTTTATGTCGCAGTTCTGGCGGGTGAGGATAGTGTCTTTTCCAAGGTCCAGCGTGTGGAAGGGGTACTGCCCGTGAGCGCGGTCGGCGCCAAGGCGAAGACGTGCCGCAAAACTTCCCCGGCGGGTTTCCACGCTGCCGCTGGGGGAGATGGTTCCAAATGCTCCACCTCGTAGTTTCAGCCTGAATTTCCGGCCGCCCGGGAGGGATGAGCTAAGGTGCAGGGAAGAAGCGCTTCCGTATTCCCTGGCCGTCTGCACCAGGGCCGATTTCTGCCCTGCGTAGAGCTGAATCGTCTCAAGGTCTTCGGTGAATAACCGGCCCAGGTCCACCTGTGCGTTCTGGGCGTTGTCTATGGGCACTCCGTCAAGGAAAATGGCCGTATGGGCGCTTCCGAGGCTTCTTACGTTCACGGTTTTGAGGCCGCCCACGCCGCCGTAGTCCCGGAGTTGGATGCCGCTGAAATCCCGGATTGCATCGGCGGCCGATGAAGCGTCCCTCAGAACCACGCCGCTCACGCTCTCGGATGGAGGAGAGATGTTACGGCTTGCTGTCACGCTGGATGCTTCAAGCGTATCCGGGGGAGAAACAAGAAGGGCTGCTATGAAGGCAAGGATCATTCAGAAAGGGCCTTCAGGATGTCTTTGGTGGTGCTGACGGCCTTCCTGGAAGGGAAGTCGAAGGGAAGTTTTGGGGCGTCTCCGGTGCGGAGCACTGCTGCAAATGTGCCGGGGGTGGAAGTTTCCTCCAGACGCGCCTCAATGAACTGATGGTATCTCCAGGTGGAAAAGTCCAGGACAAGGTGCCCGCCCTCTTCCGATACGCTTCCGTATGCCCCCAGGGCGCCGGTAAGTTTTTCTCTGGCGGTTTCCATATTATGGGCCTTAAACAGCGCTGTTCCGCTGTCCATGAGCTTCACCTTTGAGATATTGCACATAATAATGAAGTTTTTGCACTGCAAATTTAGGAAAAATCTTATATTTGTGAATTAAAACCAATTTAAAGCAATGCGTAAAGTTTATCTCCTTATGGCAGTTGCCGCTATCATGATGGTGGGCTGCAAGAACATCGGTTCCAAGAAAGCTGCAGCAGAGGCTGAAGCCGCTCAGGCAGCAGCTGAAGAAGCTGCCGCAGCAAAGGCAGAACGTATCAACAAGGCCATCGAAGAAGTTGAGGCCGCAGAGAACATGAGCGCCCTTGAGGCCGTTGAGGCACTTTCCCGCGCCCAGATTGTTGAAGGTGAAAACCTCTCCGACGAACTTGCCGGCAACCCCGACGCCGCCATTCCTTTTGCAATAGTAGAGGAAAAGCCTACCTTCGACGGCGGTGACGCAAATGAATTCTCCAAGTGGGTTGGGCAGAACATCGTTTATCCCGAGGCCGCCAAGGATCGTCAGATAAGCGGAAAAGTAATCCTTCAGTTTACTGTCACCAAGGAAGGAGATGTAACAGATGTGAAGGTTCTCAAAGGCGTAGATCCCGTCATTGACCAAGAAGCTGTCCGTGTAGTGTCCGCTTCCCCCAAGTGGGTTCCCGGCAACCAGAACGGCGTTCCCGTAGCTGTGAGCTACAACTTCCCCGTTATCTTCAGGCTTAACTAAAACGGGCATCCGGTTTTTAGCCTTTTTCCCGGACAGATGGCAATATTTTGGTGCCCTGTCCGGGATTTTTGCCATTATCCCGGACGGAGAGTGAAGATTCGTAAAAAATGATTATATTTGTATCTTGAGAAAATAAAAGGAACCATATATGAAACTTACTATCTCCAGTACCAATCTCCTGAAGGCCCTGATGGATGTTTCCAAGGCCATTCCGTCAAAATCTCCGCTTCCCATCCTGGAGAATTTCCTGTTCGTCCTCAAGGAGGGCATGCTTGAAATCACCGCATCGGATTCAGAGCTGACGCTCCGCACCAGCATTGAGGCGGAGGGCTCGGAAGAAGACGGCTCCATCGCCGTTCCCGCACGTCATATGATAGACCTTCTGAAGGAACTCCCGGATCTCCCGCTTTCCATAAAGACTGTGTCTGACAGTTCATTCGAGTGCAGCTGGGGCAGCGGTAACTCCGCCCTCCCTTACTTCCCCGCCGCGGATTATCCTGAGATAAAGTCTACCGGAGATGACGCCATCACCGTGGAATTCCCCGCAGAAAGCCTTGTGGAAGGCATCCAGAGCACTGTTTACGCTACCGCAGACGACGAAATCCGTCCCGCCATGAACGGTATCTTCTTTGATATGGATGTTGCCAGCACCACCCTTGTGGCATCGGATTCCCATAAACTTATCTGCTACACCACCAAGGACGTAAAGGCCCCTGAGAAGGCATCCTTCATCCTTCACAAGAAGCCCGCAAGCGTGCTTCGCTCAATCATCGGCAAGGATGTGGAGAATGTGAGCATTTCATTTGACTCTTCATCGGCCCAGTTCAGTTTTGGCGCAACCACCCTTATCTGCCGCCTGGTAGTGGGCAAGTACCCCAAGTACCGTGACGTTATTCCCCTGAACAACTCCAACGTCCTTCAGATAGACCGTCAGCTTCTCCTGAACACCGTAAAGCGTGTTGCAGTGTGCGCCAACAAGGCCTCCAACCACATCAAGCTCACCCTCAAGGAAGGCCAGTTGGAAGTATCGGCCCAGGACCTTGGCTTTGCCCTTGCCGCATATGAGAAGATCATGTGCAACTACTCCGGAGATGAGCTCACAATTGGCTTCAAGAGCACTTTCCTCACGGAAATCCTTGCCAATATGAACTGCAACTCCCTGGTTGTGAAGTTTGCCGATGCCCGCCGCGCAGCCCTCATCCTCCCCGCAGAGGAAGAGGCGGAGACAGAGAAAGTCTGCGGCATCTTGATGCCAATTATGATCCAATAGGAATCCTATGGAACTCAATCTACAGCGCCCGTTGCTCTTTTTTGACATAGAGAGCACCGGGCTTAATATTGCCACTGACGGCATTATTGAACTCAGTTTTGTAAAGGCGTTCCCGGGCGGGGAAACCAGGGTGAAAACCTGGAAGATCAAGCCCTGGGATTATGTTAATCACTGCGTCATCCATATCAATCCGCAGGCGTCGGAGGTGAACGGCGTGAAGGACGAGGACCTTGTGGACTGCCCCAAATTCATTGAGGTCCTGCCGGAAGTGGCCAGTTGGCTGGAGGGGAGTGACCTTGCGGGATACAATTCCGCCAAGTTCGACCTTCCTCTTCTTGCCGAGGAAATAGAGCGCGTACGCGAGTACTGCCTCACCCGCCTTAAGGATGAGAAATCGGCCCCTAAGGCTAAGGAAATGCTCTCTCTCATAGAGAAATTGGACCTTCATTCCTGCAAGATGGTGGACGTCCAGAACATCTACCATCACTTTGAGCCCCGTAACCTCAGGGCCGCGTACCGCTTCTACTGCGGCGGCAAGGACTTTGAGAACGCCCATACCGCGGAGGCCGATACCCTTGCAACCTATGAGGTCCTGAAAGGGCAGCTGGACCGTTACCAGGAGCCCACGGAGTACCAGCCGGAGGTTCTGAAGAACGACGTTGATGCCCTTGCAAAGATTGGGGCCCGTTCAAAGACCGTGGATTTTGCAGGCCGATTGATAGAGGGTGAGGACGGGGAACCCGTCATCAGTTTTGGAAAGCACAAGGGCCGCACAGCACGTGACGTGTGGAATAATGAGCCTTCTTATTTTGCCTGGATTGAGGGCGGAGACTTCACGCTGGACACCAAGCGCCAGTTCGCCCTCCTTAAGGCCCGCTTCCAGAAGGAGCGCAAGGAAGCCCTCAACCGTCCCGCCACGGACGATGAACTCAAGGGCCTTGCCAGCAAGTTCAACAACGGAAAACTGTTTTAACTCAAATCCCGCATTTCGGCTCAAAAATGCGGGAATTGGCTCTTAACTTGAAGTGAAAACCCGCAAAAAATGTCAAAAATGCGGGATTTGAGTTTTGTGGTTGTATGGCACGGGATTTGAGCATTATCGGCCTGGAAAATAATTAATCTGATATACTATGAAAAAAGGATTTTTGACTGTACTGCTTTCAATACTTGCAGGCGGCATTACTGCCTATGCAGTTGTGAAAGCCACCATGCCCAAACCTGCAGAGACAACGGTTGTAAAGGATGCATCGGGCAACGCCGTGGAGTACCGCACTGTCAATTTGGCAGACTCCGATTACCCTGATTTTACCTATGCCGCAGAAAATGCCGTTGAGGCTGTCGTATATGTTGAAGTTACCGTCCAGGGCCGTCAGCAATACCAGAACATAGACCCGTTCTTCCGCTTCTTCTTTGGAGACGAATTCTCCCAGCCCCAGTACCGTGAGCAGAAGGGCAGCGGCAGCGGCGTCATCATCCGCCCGGACGGCTACATCGTAACCAACAACCACGTTGTTTCCGGCGCATCCAAGATTTCCGTGACGCTCAATGACAACTCCCAGTACGACGCCACCGTTGTGGGCACAGACCCTGTAACTGACGTTGCCATCATCAAGATTGACGGGGCAAACCTTCCTACAATTCCCCTTGGAGACTCTGACAAACTCCGCCTTGGAGAATGGGTCCTTGCTATCGGCTCGCCCCTTGGCGTACAACTCCGCAGCACCATTACCGCCGGTATTGTATCGGCCAAGGGACGCTCAATGCCTGACAATTCCGGAGAATTCAAGATAGAGTCCTTCATCCAGACCGATGCTGCCGTAAACCCCGGCAACTCCGGCGGCGCCCTTGTGAACAAGAAAGGCGAACTTGTGGGCATCAACACCGCAATCGTGTCCCAGACGGGCGCCTACAGCGGCTATTCATTCGCCGTTCCCGTGAACATTGTCAAGAGAGTGGTGGAAGACCTCATAGACTACGGCTCCGTAAAGCGCGCGATGCTTGGCATCACCATGGGCAGCGTGGACAAGAAAATTGCCGACGAAATGAAACTTTCCTCCGTTTCGGGCGTATATATTAACGAGGTTTTGAAAGGCAGCGCCGCGGAAAAGGCCGGTCTTAAGAAAAACGACGTAATCGTAGCCATTGACGGTGAGAAGATTACAGACGCTTCATCCGTACAGGCAAAGGTGAGTGGATACCACCCCGGAGACCAGGCCGATATTGTCTATTTCAGAGACGGAAAAGAGGCCCGCACAACTGTGGTTTTCCAGGCCGCTTCAACCGAAAACGGTGAAGTGGACGCGGAAGGAACAGTTGCTTTCTACGGAGCAAGGCTCAGGGCCGCCAAGAAGGGCGTTGAGATAGTTTCCGTAGGTCAGGGCAAGATGGCCGATGCCGGAGCCAAGGAAGGCGGAATCATCCTCTTTGTAAACGGAGATGCCGTAGCAAAACCTCAGGATGTTGTGGCCAAGGCCAAGAAAGGCGCCCGCGCGGTATATATTGAAGGTATAGACCCTAACGGCAAAACTTTCTACCTGGCTTTTGGCAAGTAACCTCTTCAAGTCCCTCCCCCGAGGGGAGGGGTTTCGGGAGGGGGTAACGTAAAATAATTAATAATCATTAATTTATTAATGAGGCAATTAAAGATTACAAAGTCCATCACCAACCGCGAGAGCGCGTCACTGGACAAGTACCTGCAGGAGATCGGCCGTGAAGAGCTGGTGACTCCGGATGAGGAAGTAGAACTGGCTCAGCGTATCCGTAAAGGAGACCAGGAGGCACTGGAAAAGCTCACAAGGGCAAACCTCCGCTTTGTGGTATCTGTTGCTAAGCAGTACCAGAACCAGGGCCTGAGCCTTCCGGACCTTATCAACGAGGGAAACCTCGGCCTTATCAAGGCTGCAGAGAAGTTCGACGAAACCCGTGGCTTCAAGTTCATCTCCTACGCAGTGTGGTGGATTCGTCAGAGCATCCTCCAGGCGCTGGCCGAGCAAAGCCGTATAGTCCGTCTGCCCCTTAACCAGGTTGGTTCCCTGAACAAGATCAACAAGGCCCTGGGTAAGTTCGAGCAGGAGTACGAGCGCCAGCCTTCCAACGAGGAACTCGCAGAGATGATAGACATCCCCAAGGACAAGATCTCCGATACCCTCCGCGTGGGCAGCCGCCACGTCAGCGTGGACGCCCCGTTTGTGGAAGGCGAGGACAACTCCCTTCTGGACGTTCTCCCCAACGACGATTCCCCGTCAGCCGATAAAACCCTGGTGAACGAGAGCCTCAACACGGAGATCGAGCGCGCCCTTTCCACCCTCACTGACCGTGAGAGGGAGATTATCAAGAGTTTCTTCGGCATCGGCTGCCAGGAAATGACACTTGAAGAGATTGGAGAGCGTTTTGGCCTCACGCGTGAGCGCGTGCGTCAGATTAAGGAGAAGGCTATCCGCCGTCTCAAGAGCCCGTCCCGCAGTAAACTTCTTAAGAGCTATCTTGGATGACCCCGGAATCTTTTATTCAGAATAAGGCCGCAGAGGCCATCAAGGCAATCTATTCAACTGAAGTGGCGGAAACGTCACTTCAGGTTTCTGTTACCCGCAAGGAGTTTGAGGGAGACTACACCCTTGTCACTTTCCCTCTCCTCAAGATCACCCGCCAGGCGCCGGACGTTACCGGAAACGCAATAGGGGAGTGGCTGGTTTCCAACGTTCCGGAAATATCGGCCTTCAACTCAGTGAAAGGCTTCCTTAACCTTTCATTCTCTCCCGTTTACTGGAACGAGTCCCTGAAGGCAATCGCTGAGGCTCCGGACTACGGGCAGTTGCCCTCCACCGGCCGCCGCATCATGGTGGAATTCTCTTCCCCCAACACCAACAAGCCCCTTCACCTTGGCCATATTCGCAACAACCTCCTTGGAGACAGTGTTTCGCGTATCCTCAAGGCCTGCGGCAACGACGTTGTGAAAAGCACCATCGTGAACGACCGAGGTGTGCACATCTGCAAGAGTATGTACGCCTGGGAGAAGTGCTTTAACGGCGCCACCCCTGAAAGCACGGGAAAGAAGGGAGACCACCTTGTGGGAGACTGCTACGTGGCCTACGCCAAGATGGAAAAGGAGCATCCGGAGGTAATAGATGATGTCCACAAGATGCTTGTGGACTGGGAAAAGGGAGACCCTCACGTACGTGAACTATGGGCTATGATGAACGGCTGGGTGTATGCCGGCTTCGATGAAACCTACGCCGCGCTTGGCATCACCTTCGACCAGGTGGACCATGAAAGCGAGACCTACCTCCTTGGTAAGGAACTGGTCCAGAAAGGTTTGGCCGAAGGCGTCTTTGTGAAGGACCCTGACGGCAGCGTTTGGTGTGACCTCACCGCCGACGGCCTTGACCGCAAACTGGTTCTCCGAGGAGACGGCACATCCGTGTACATCACCCAGGACCTTGGCACCGCAGAGCGCCGCTTCCAGAATTTCAAACTGGACTCCCACGTGTATGTAGTGGGAAACGAACAGGACTATCACTTCCAGGTACTGAAACTCATCCTCAAGAAACTGGGCTTTGACTGGGCCGACCAAATCTACCACCTCTCTTACGGAATGGTGGAACTCCCGGAGGGCAAGATGAAATCCCGCGAGGGAACGGTTGTGGACGCCGACGACCTTATTGAGAGTATGTACCTTGAGGCAAAGAAAACCTCCGAGGAAAGCGGCAAACTTGCCGATATCACCGCAGAAGAAAAGGACAGGCTGTATCATATGATCGGCCTTGGCGCCCTCAAATACTTCATCATCAAGGTGGATCCCAAGAAGACCATGCTCTTCAACCCCAAGGAAAGCATAGACTTCAACGGCAACACCGGTCCCTTCATCCAGTACACCCACGCACGTATCTGCAGTATTCTCCGTAAGGCAACCGTTGCCTTCGGCCCCGCGGATATTGCTCCGGATGCCCAGCCATCGGCCAAGGAAGTGCGTCTTGTGAAACTTCTGGATCTCTATCCCGTGAAGGTAGGGGAGGCCGGCGCAGCCCTCAGCCCCGCCGTCATTGCCAACTACGCGTATGAACTGGCCAAGGAGTTCAACCAGTACTATCACGACACCCCCATCCTCAAGGAAGAGAATGAGGCCGTCATGAAGTACCGCCTGGAACTCATCTCCGTTATGGCCCGCACGCTCCGCAGCGCCATGGGCCTTCTGGGAATCCAGCTTCCGGAAAGGATGTAAACGGTTGATTTGTAGCGATTTAAACGTATAGCGGTGCACCGTGTAGTGCACCGCTATACGTTTAATGTATTGATTGTTAATCGTTTACATTTGTCAAACGACGCTGTTTGGCTATATCTATCACGGCAACAATGATTGAACTTAGCAGCAGGGCCAGGGAATCGGCCAGAAGATCGAAAGAATCTCCGCTGCGGTACCTGGTGAGATGGGCCTGGCCCCATTCCGTGCCATAAGCCAGCAGCAGGCCGATGACAAATGTGACTCCCACAAAAAGCAGTGTGCCCTTCACCGATTCCGTAAACCGGTCAAATGCCAGGAAAGCCAGG
>CACXNH010000026.1 GCA_902768955.1 uncultured Bacteroidia bacterium
AAGGGTATCGCCAAACACCGGGACCATATCTTCACCTTCCTGACAAACCCGGAGGTCCCGCCCACCAACAACGATAGCGAGAAAGCACTGCGCCCGGCCAAGACCAAACTCAAGGTCAGCGGATGCTTCCGCTCCGAAACCGGCGCGGAGAACTACGCCACCGTTACCTCCGTCATCCAGACGGCGGTCAAGAACGGACAGAACCCTTTCGAGGTCCTTCGGGTCATTGCGACCCTGGCTCAGGCATAGTATCATGGGTTGAATCATCATTGACAGGTGGTCAGGGCCTACGGCCTATGGCTGGGCGACCTGAGTAGTTACATTTTATCGAAAATTTTTGTTAAAAAAGATGCGCAAGTAATTGAAAATCAGTAGGTTAATTGAAATATTTTTTCGTAACTTTATGAGTACCAATCAATTAAAGTTATGGAGCGATATCCAACTAACCTTACTGATAGACAGTGGCAAGTTACTGAAAAAATCCTTGATCCGCAACAACGCAAGAGAAAGTATCCCCTCCGAGACATCATGAATGCTATCCTGTATTTGGTGAAAACCGGCTGCCAATGGCGCATGCTCCCAAGGGATTTTCCTCCCTACAACACCGTCTTCTACTACTTCAATAAGTGGAAATGGGAAGGCGTGTTTGAGGAACTTATGGACACATTGCATGTGGTGGTACGAGAGCTCATGGGCAGGGAGGACACCCCAAGTATCGGAATCATTGATTCTAGAAGCATCAAGTCCTCTCATCATGTCGACACCGACCGAGGAATCGACGGCAACAAGAAAATCAAAGGACGAAAGGAACACATTGTGGTTGACACACTTGGCCTTCCTATGAGTGTTGTGGTCCACGAAGCAAATACTCATGATAGTGTTGGTGCGGATACGGTCATTGACAGGATGAAAGGATGCTTCCCCCGACTGAAGAAAATCCTGGCGGATGGCGGATATAAAGGGCAGAAACTTATTGACGCCGCAAGGCAAAAACTGGGCGCCGACTTCACAGTCGTGCTCCGTCCGGACGAGTCTTCGAAGAAGTTCTCGATCCTTCCACTTCGTTCGATTGTCGAACGATCATTCTCTTGGCTGGAAAACTTTCGAAGGATTGCCATGGACTACGAATTCTATTCAGACACTGGCGAGGCGATGGTGCAGCTTGCCTTCTGCCGGCTTATGTATAACAAAATATGCAACTAAAATTTAAACAGCTTCTAAAAAGTATTTACCTATAGTTATAGGTAACGATGAAGTCAAAAGTGCGTCCTCCTGCCTTTATCTTGTTATGGAAGACAATATCCTTCCCCTTGGCTGCAGCTACAGTCCTTTAACATTCGGGCTCTTAAATACGTCTATAATAATGGTTGCACACCGGAAAACAGAAAAGGATAAAACCGTGTTGGCAAAGAATTTGCAAAAATATTTTGCGGTTTCAAAAAACCAATATATCTTTGCAGTGTAATAGCATACTAATACAGCAAAAACAATGGCGCTCATAGAGCTTAGAGACATAAACAAGACTTACGACAACGGACAGCCTCTGCACATCCTTGGGATCCTTGACAACTACGACACCGGCACGTATCACCTTGCCGGGAAGCTCATCAAGGACCTCTCCGAGAACCAGGCGGCGGAATACCGCAACAGGATGATTGGCTTCATCTTCCAGAGTTTCAACCTCATCGGCTTCAAAACGGCTGTAGAGAATGTTGAGTTGCCGCTTTTCTATCAGGGAGTACCCCGCAGGAAGCGCCATGAACTGGCCATGGAATACCTTGAGAAACTGGGCCTCACCCAATGGGCTACCCACTTCCCCAACGAGATGTCCGGCGGCCAGAGGCAGCGCGTAGCAATTGCCCGCGCCCTCATCACAAAGCCTGAGATTATCCTGGCCGATGAACCCACCGGCGCCCTGGATTCCAAGACCAGCGTGGAGGTGATGCAGCTCCTCAAGCAGCTAAACAAGGAAGAGGGCATCACCATTATTGTGGTAACCCATGAGAGCGGCGTTGCCAACGAGACCAACAAGATAATCCACATCAAGGACGGTATTATCGGCCAGATAGAAGAAAACACCAGCCACAGCGCCTGGGACGGTACCATGATGAAATAGTGATGAGGGACCTTCTGAATGAAATATGGAACTCAGTGCGCAACAACAAGCTGCGCACGGCCCTCACCGGCTTTGCCGTAAGCTGGGGAATATTCCTCCTCATCTGCCTCCTTGGTGCCGGAAACGGCATCATTAACGCCTTCCAGGGAAGCTCCGACCGCTTTGTCACCAACTCCATGGATATCATGGGAGGCCTCACTTCCCTGCCGGCAAACGGCTATAAGGAAGGCCGGCGCATCGTCCTCAACAAGGGAGACATAGATATAATAGAAGGTAAGGAATTTGAGGACCGGATAGACAAGGTTGCGCCCGTCACCAGCGAAATCTCAGACAAGATGGCCCTTGGCATAAAGACCCTGAGCACATCGATGAGGAGCGTAACGCCGCAGTATCTGGAAATTGAAAAGATCCAGATGGACAAGGGCCGGTTCATAAACCCCCTGGACATAGAGCAGCGCCGGAAAGTGGTGGTCCTCAGCACCAAGCACGCAAGGGAACTGGACCGTGACCTTGTGGGCAAATGGGTGAGCATGCAGGGAATCAGCTTCAGGGTTATCGGCATATATCATTCCGACGAATCAGACTGGAGGACATCGGCCTATATCCCCTATTCCACCATGAAGGGCATTTTCAAGCCGGGAGAAGAGATTGACGACATCTACATCACCTTTGGCGGCGTGAGTAACCTTGAGGAGAACCTGGAACTTGAAGGTACCATCTCAAGCCGCCTCAAAGCCCACCATGAAGCCCATCCGGACGACCCAAATGCCATCTGGATATGGAACCGCTATACCCAGAACTCTGAGATAAGCACAGGACAGAAGCTCATTTCCATAGGAATGTGGATACTTGGCATCCTCACGCTCATAAGCGGAATTGTGGGCGTATCCAACATTATGCTCATCTCCGTAAAGGAGCGCACGCATGAATTTGGCATCAGGAAGGCCATAGGAGCCAAGCCCGGAAGGATACTCAGCCTCATCATTGCAGAAAGCGTGAGCATCACCGCCTTCTTCGGTTATGTGGGCATGGGCCTTGGGATGCTGGTATGCGAGATAATGGACAAGACTTTAGGTTCACGCAGCATGAATCTTGGCTTTGATACCATCAAGATGATGGATAACCCCACAGTGGGCCTTGACGTTGCCATGGAAGCCACCCTTCTGCTTATTGTTGCGGGAACCCTTGCAGGCCTCATACCCGCATGGAAAGCCGCAAAAGTCAAACCAATAGAAGCACTGAGAGCGGAATGAGAATAGACAGGGACACATTCAGGGAGATACTGGACAGCCTCCTGAGGAACCGCTCCAGGAGCCTTCTCACAGGCTTCGGGGTATTCTGGGGCGTGTTCATGCTAATGCTCCTCTCCGGCGGCGGCAACGGTTTCAGGGAACTTCTGGAAAAGAACTTCGAGGGCTTTGCGCACAACACCTGCATAGTACTCCCCTCGGAGACCACGAAGCCGTACAAGGGCTTCCAGAAGGGAAGGAGCTGGAGCCTCAACCTCACGGACGTAGACCGCCTGAGAAACCTTGTTCCGGAACTTGAGACCGTGACTCCCCTCACGAGCCTCTGGGGAGAGAGCGTATCCAACGGAGACCGCCTGTTCACCGCATCCGTCAAGGGCGTAAGGCCGGATTACGTCAACATAGAAACACCAAAACTGGTCTATGGCAGGTACATAAACTGGATGGACATCCAGGAAGACAAGAAGGTGTGCGTGATAGGCAAGAAAGTGTACAAGACCATATTCCCTGAGGGCGGAGACCCCTGCGGAAAGAAGGTTGTGATGGACGGAGTGTACTACCAGGTTGTGGGTGTAGACTACAACGAAGGCAATATGAACGTGAACGGCAGGGCCGATGAAGCCATCACCATCCCCATGTCCACGATGTCCCGCACCTATAATTTCGGGAACCAGTTCCAGCTCCTTTGCTTCACCGCAAAGGAAGGCATCCAGATGGCAGACCTTATACCCCGCATCCGCGCCATTATAGCCCGTAACCACTATGTCCACCCGGAAGACGAACAGGCCATGTTCATGATCAACACCCAGGTCCTGTTCGGCATCATAGACAACCTCTTCAAGGGAATCAACTTCCTGGTGTGGCTCATCGGCCTGGGGACGCTCCTTGCCGGCGCAATTGGGGTTTCCAACATAATGATGGTGTCCGTAAAGGAGCGTACCACGGAGATTGGCATACGCCGCGCAATAGGCGCTACGCCACGTCAGATACTGTGGCAGATAATTGCAGAGAGCATAGTGCTCACACTGGTTGCCGGTATGATAGGCATTGTGGCCAGCGTGCTCATTCTTGCAGGCCTTGAACTGGGAATGACAGAAGACGGCATCCTGCAGGCAACCTTCCAGGTGTCCTTCGGGGTTGCACTCCTTGCAGCCCTGCTGCTTTCCGTATTGGGCTCCTTAGCCGGCCTGGCGCCGTCGCTGCGCGCCATGGCAATCAAGCCCGTAGACGCAATGAGAGATGAATAACCCCTTGTCATAAAAACCCTTTGTCATAATCACCATTTGTCATAATAACCCTTTGTCATAATCACCCATTGTCATAATAACCCTTTGTCATAATCACCCTTTGTCATTCTGAGCGAAGCGAAGAATCCCATAAAAGAACAAAAAATTATTATATATGAAAAAGTTTGGTAAGTATTTAATGATTCTTGTGGCCATAGTGGTGTTTGTGGGCACATTCGTGTTCCTTTTCCAGCGCTCACGCCCCAAGGAGGCCCTCTATGAGGAGCAGGTGGCAACTGTCGGGAACATTGTCCGTTCCACAGTTGTCACAGGCAAGATCCAGCCCCGCGACGAGGTTAACATAAAGCCCCAGATAAGCGGCATCATCACAGAGCTCTACAAGGAGGCCGGCCAGACGGTGAAAAAGGACGAGATCATAGCCAAGGTGAAGGTGATTCCGGATATGGGCCAGCTCAGCAGTGCCCAGAGCCGCGTGCGCCTTGCTCAGGTGAACCTCAGCCAGGCCAAGACCAATTACGACCGCGAGAAGTCCCTCTATGACAAGGACCTTGTGAGTGCCGATGAGTATGAGAAAGTGCTCCAGGCCTACAATCAGGCCAAGGAGGAACTGGCCGGCGCCAAGGAAGCCCTGGAGATTATCAGGGACGGTGTTTCATCGGCCAATGCAAGCGGAAGTTCCACCCTTGTGCGCTCCACCATCTCCGGCCTCATCCTGGACGTTCCCGTGAAAGTCGGCAACTCCGTAACGCAGTCCAACACCTTCAACGACGGTACCACCATTGCCACCGTGGCCGATATGGACGACCTCATCTTTGACGGCAACATTGACGAGACAGAGGTGGGCCGCCTTTCCACCGGCATGCCCGTAAAGATTTCCGTAGGCGCCCTGCAGGACCTTTCCTTTGACGCCGTGCTGGAGTACATCTCCCCCAAGGCCACCGTCAACAACGGCGCCAACCAGTTCGAGATAAAGGCTTCCGTGAAAATCCCCTCCGACGTAACCATACGCTCCGGCTACAGCGCCAACGCGGAAATAGTCCTTGACAAGGCCGAAGGAGTGGTGATGCTTCCGGAATCGGCCATCCAGTTTGAGGGAGAAAAGACCTATGTCATGATAAAGGAGGCCGATGAATATGTACGCAGAGATGTTGAGACCGGCCTTTCCGACGGCATCAACATTCAGGTGAAGGACGGGCTCAAAGCCGGGGACAAGGTTCGCGGAGCCCAGATTATCATCAAGAAGAATCAGCAGTAGCCCGCCATGAAAGCACTTTTAATTGCACTTGCGCTCACCCAGCCGGCCGATTCCCTGCCAAACCTTTCACACCCCTGGAGCCTTCAGGAGTGCATGGACTGGGCCCTTGAGCATAACCTCACTGTGGTTCAGCAGGAACTTTCCCACCAGTCAAAGGACGTGGACCGCAATACCGCGGAGATGTCCTGGCTTCCAAACCTCAATGCCTCCGTCAGCGAAAACCTGAGTTTTGGCCGAGGCCTTGCCGACGACAACACCTACCAATACGGAAACAACAGCTCCACGGGCATCTCCGTGGGAAGTTCCATGACCCTGTTTGACGGTCTGGCCACTCCCAACCGCATCAAACTGGCACGCCTCAATCTGGATGCCGCCACTGAAGATCTTGAAAAGGCCCGCGAGGATATCCGCGTGGCAGTTGCAAAGGCTTATGTCCAGATATTGTATAACCTTGAAATAGAGGATGTTGCGGCCCAGCAGGTAACCATAGACTCTCTGCAGGTTGAGCGCCTTTCCGGCCTGATGGATGCGGGAAAAAGTTCCAAGGCCCAGCTTTCCCAGCAGAAGGCTTCCCTTGCACAGAGCAGGGTTACTCTGGTGCAGGCTCAGAACAACGTCCGTGCTGCGGTACTGGACCTTGCCCAGCTTTTGGAACTCCCCTCATGGGACGGATTCTCAGTTGTCAGGACCTCCCCTGCTCCGCCGTCAGATGTTTATCTTGGCCATCCGGACGACATCTATGCCGATGCCGTCATGGAGCGTCCCTCCATCAAGGCGGAGGAACTCCGCCTCAAGGGTGCAGAGCGCTCCATAGAGATAGCAAAGAGCGGATACTACCCTTCCCTGTCCCTGAATGCCGGCCTGGGCACCAACTACTATTCTTCCTTCCCCACTGCAGGGTTCTGGAACCAGCTTGGAGCCAACTTCTCACAGTACGTGGGGGTATCCCTCAATATTCCCATCTTTAACAAGTTCCAGGTGAGGAACCAGGTAAGATCGGCCAAAATCCAGCAGCAGGCCCAGATGGTGCAGCTGCGCCGCGCCCAGCAGGGGCTTTACAAGGAGATTTACCAGGCATGGAACGGAGCCGTTGCCGCCCAGGCCAAGTACAGCGCATCGCTTGAGGCCAGCGCCGCAGCAAAAGATGCCTTCACGCTTATGGAAGCGCGCTATGAGGCCGGCTCCGCCACCCTCACGGAGTTCTCCGATGCCCGCAACCGAATGATGAAAGCGGAGTCGGACCTGGTCCAGGCTTCCTGCGAATACCTCTTCCAAACCGCTATTGTCCACTTCTACCGCACCGGCTCCCTGACACTTTAGCTCCCCCTGGCGTAATGCCGTGGCGGTGGCACCCAAACATCTGATTTACAGTGCATTGCCGGGTTCTTTGGGATTACCCGTTTTCCCAAAGAATCCGGTAAACGATTGATAATAAAGCACTTGGCTTCCACCTCGCCAGATGTGTTTTAAAAATGATTATATTTGCATAAACGATATAATTATGGAAACTGAATTCAAAGAACAAGTGGTTGTCTGGCTCAGAAAGGATATAATTGAACGCGCCAAGTTCAAAGCCTGGCAGTATAATATATCTCTTAACGAATACCTTGAGGATGTTGTTTCAACAGCAGTTATGCCAGCTATTCCAAAATTACCAAAAGACTTTAAGATTAGTCCTCAAATACAGGCATTGAGCGGGATTATTCCTGCCCCAACGCCAGAGCAATTGGCGGCAGATGACAGGCTGGCTTATATACTAGGTAAAGGGAACTAAACCCAGATGTACACTTTGTCGCCGCGGTGGGGGTGCAGGCGGCTGCTTTCAGAATCCGGCGCCACATGGTCCTCGGGCATACCGTCCAGCGGAACGGCAACCGAGCAGCGGCAGCCCTGGGGGGCTACTTCCGCGGGCTCATAATCTACCCGGAGGTCATCGGCCTTGAATTCAATTATGCCGGTGGTATTGCCTATGATAAGCATATCGCAGCCCTTGGGAAGGTCTCGCGTTTCAACCTGAATTTCCGCTACTCCAATGCGGCCAAACCAATTGGTAACTTTCCCTATGTAAACCTTGTTACGGGTGGCCTGGGAGCCATAAACCGCGCTCCACTGTCCCATCTGGGCTCCAAGATAGTATCCGTCCCAGAACCCCCGGTTGAATACCGTTGCAAGGCGGTCTTTGTATGAGGCCCCAAGCTCAGGGGTATAGGTGCCGTCGGCCACGGCATTGGCGGCTTCCCGGTAGCATTCCACCGTTGTTTTCACGTAATCTGCGCTGCGGGCGCGGCCCTCAATCTTGAACACCTTCACGCCGGCCTCAACAAATTTGTCCAGGAAATCTATGGTGCACAGGTCCTTTGGAGACATAAGGTACTTGTTGTCCACGTTCACCTCAAAGCCGGTTTCGTAGTCCGTAAGGAGGTAGCCCCTGCGACAGGGCTGCAGGCAGGCGCCCCTGTTGGCACTGGCACCGTAAGCGCTGAGGGACATATAGCACTTGCCGGAAACTGCCATACAGAACGCCCCGTGGGCAAACATCTCTATCCGTACACGTGCCCCGGACGGGCCGGTTATATGCTCCGAGACTATAGCCTCGTGGATAGAGCGGACCTGGTCCAGATTGAGTTCACGGGCCAGCACCACCACATCGGCAAACTGGGAATAGAAGCGCAGCGCCTCAATGTTTGATATGCTGAGCTGGGTTGAAATATGCACTTCCAGCCCAATTTTCCGGCAATAGAGGATGCAAGCCATATCGGAAGCAATGATTGCATTCACTCCCGCGGCTTTGGCGGCATCCAGCGTTTCATAAGCCGGTTGAAGATCTTCCTCGTAAAGGGTGATATTGAGGGTCATATACGCCTTCACGCCGTACTCACGGCAGATGCGCATAATTTCCGGAAGGTCCTCCCTGGAGAAATTGTTGGCCGAATGGGAACGCATATTCAGGTGGCCGATTCCAAAGTACACGGAATCCGCCCCGCCCTGGATAGCTGCAATGAGGCAACCGAAGTTGCCCGCCGGCGCCATTATTTCAAGTTCCTTCCTGGTCATACCGTCCGGCCTACAAGACTGTTGGCAAAGGCCCTCAGGGCCTCATGACCATCGGCCCCCATACGGGCATCCGTACCCTTGAAGATGGCACGGGTGCTGAGGTCTCCGATGGCTTTGCGGGCGTCATCGGCCACACCGACGCTGTCATACAGGGCCTTTACGCGGGCTATCTTGGCAGCCTTTTCCTCCGGGGTATCTGCGGGAGCGTTCAGGGCTTCGATTATGCCCTCGGCGCCCTTTTCCTGGGCCCTGATGGTGAGCCAGCTCTTCTTGCAGTTGAGGATATCCCCGCCGATTGGCTTTCCAAACACCTTCTCATCGCCGTAGGCGTCAAGGTAATCGTCGGCCACCTGGAAGGCAAGGCCAAGGTAATAACCGTACTGGTAGAGGCAATCCTGGCTCCATTTATCCGCCCCGGCAATGAGGGCGCCCATCTGGGCTGCGCAGGCAATAAGAACGCCTGTCTTAAGGCCGATCATTGTCATATATTCCTTCATGGGAACGTTGTCCCGGCGCTCGAAATCCATGTCCATCTGCTGGCCGTCACACACCTCAGATGCCGTTTTTGAGAAGAGTTTAAGGGCTTCCGGAAGCACTGCGGCCGGAGCCTGGGCAATGCGCTTGTAGGCATCAATGCACATAACGTCTCCGGAAAGTATGGCAGTATCCTCATCCCACCTTTTCCAAACGGTATCATGCCCGCGGCGCAGAGGGCTGCGGTCCATTATGTCGTCGTGGATAAGGGTGAAGGTGTGGAAGACCTCCAGGCCGGCGGCGGGCTCAAGGATGTGCGGGCCCAGTTGATCGGCAAAGATGCCATACGTGGTAAGGCACAGGCGGGGCCTGATGCGCTTTCCGCCAATCTCTATCATATACCGCAGAGGGTCATAGAGCCCCGCAGGCTCCTTTTGGAATTCTATGTTGGTGAAAAGGCTCCCAAGGGCCTCTGAGATAGTGCTTTCCGGTATCATTGTGCCAAATTTTCCGTAAAGATACGCAATTTTCAGCATTATTCGGCCCGGGACCTTCCGCCAGGACAATGAAACATGCAAAAAAGGCCGATTTTGCGGGTTTTGCCGCCCCCTCCCCCTTAGCGTAATGCCGTGGCGGTGTTCACCCCCTTAGCGTAATGCCGTGGTGGTGGCAGTTAAGTTGCTTAAAATCAGGCGCTTACTGGGTTCTTTGGGAAAACCGGTAATCCCAAAGAATTGTGTAACCTACTGTGCATCAGATAGTTAACTGCCACCATTTTTCAGCTAAAGAGGGTACTCCTCTTCCGAAAAAACCATTCTGCTGGTATTAATGGCCAATCCTTGGCACTATGCGTATAGTTCCCTCAGAACGCTGAGGGATTTTATACGTATGGGCTGGTCCGTGTGATATTCAAGGTACTTGAGGATGCTCTCGCAGAGGGAATTGCGAACCGGCCCGGTAAGTGGTACCAGCATGGATTCAGAGAAACTGCCCTGGAGCATCAAACGCATCTGGGGGGCGTGTTCCGCCACAAAGGGTGCTATGTCCTGGAACGTGGGCCTGAAGCCAAGAGCCCCGGCAAGTTCCAGGAGGAAGCGGACGTGGTAGTTGGAATAATCCGCCTCAAGGGCATTCAGGGTAAGGATACTCCCCACGCACCACTCATACAGGCCGTCCTCCACGGCACCTTCACGAAGAGTCCGGAAAAGGACCTCCGAGAGAAAGAGCGTCATGGTGTTCTTATGGATATTGCTGCGAATTCCTGAGAGTGAATCAAGGGTTTGGATACCTTTCAGGGACCACAGTTCACTTCTGGGATTTTCCACTACATCGGCCTCAAGGATATTTAGCGGAAGGAAGAGCGCCGCTGCAGCTTTTTTGCCGGGGCGCACGATAAACCCCCGTCGGCCGTACTCCCTTGAAAGGGTGTGCACTACAATCGCTCCCTCCCTAACCTTTGTGGTTGCAAGGACTATGAATTCCAGGCTGTCCGTCATTCTATTCTTCCCCCTGTCATTCTTAACTTCCCCCTGTCATTCTGAGCTTCCTACGTCATTCTGAGCACGACTCTGTCATTCTGAGCACGACTCTGTCATTCTGAGCGAAGCGAAGAATCTCCTCCCTTAAGATACTCAGCCATGGCCCTAAGCGCATTTCCGCGGTGGGAGATGGCGTTTTTCTCTTCTTCCGGGAGCTGTGCGGCGGTAACGTCACGGCCTTCCGGAATAAAGACGGGGTCATAACCAAAACCGCCGTTTCCGTATAGTTCACGGCCGATTTTCCCTTCCATGGCGCCATCGAAGAAGCGCCTTTCTCCCCCTACGATGAGAGTGACGCATGTGCGGAATCTGGCCTTCCGTGTGGCACGGGGCGTTTCAACGCCGAACTCCCTTGCAAACGACGCCTCCATTTCACGGCGGGCCATCTCCTCAAGGAGTTTTGCAATATTGGCCGATGAATCTTTCTGAGGCCCCGCATAACGGGCAGTCTCCACGCCGGGAGCCCCGCCAAGGATGTCAACCTCCAGGCCGGAGTCATCGGCAAAACAATCCAGACCTGTGCGTTTGTATATATAGTCGGCCTTCTGCTGGGAGTTTGCCCTGAAGGTGTTTCCCGTTTCCGGGAGGTCTTCCGTGATGCCCAGCTGTGCCGGGGTTACAATTTCAAAACCCTTTCCAAGGATTTCAGATGCTTCACGTACTTTATGTATATTGTTGGTTGCAAAAACTAATTTCATGATAAAAGTATTATTGAGATTCTTCGCTTCGCTCAGAATGACAGGGTCATGCACGGAATGACAGGGTCATGCACGGAATGACAGAGTCATGCACGGAATGACAGAGTCGTGCTCAGAGTGACAGGGTCATGCACGGAATGACAGAGTCATGCACGGAATGACAGAGTCATGCACGGAACGACATCCTTGTCATCCTGAGGAGTGTAACGACGAAGGATCTTTCAGTTTCCGGCCGCAAAGATAGCACTATTTTTGCTATATTTGCCTAACGATATGAAACGAATTGCACTTATCATAGCGGCAGCGGCCCTGTTATCGGCCCCCGCTTACGCCCAGTCACGTGAGTTCACGCTGGGAAAATGGATAGAAGTCCATAACGCCATACTTAAGGAACTGAACCGCTCCTACGTGGATTCCCTGGAGGTTGGCCGCATTGAGCGTGCCGGCGTAGACGCCATGCTGGATGCCCTTGATCCGTATACCGTATATGTCCCGGAGGAAGAGCAGGATAATTTCCAGATGATGCTCACAAGTGCCTACGGAGGCATCGGCGCAGTGATTTATAAGCCGGACATTAATGGCAATGTTATTATCAATGAACCCTACGAGGGCTCTCCCGCTGCCCGCGCCGGCCTCAGGTGCGGGGATGAGATTGAGCTTATTGACGGGGTTACCACCCACGGCCTGGAAAGCGGTGAGTGCACGGAAAAGATGCGAGGGAAGCCCGGTACGGACGTGGTTTTCCACGTAAAGAAAGTAAGCGGGGAGATTGTAGACGTCACCGTGCGCCGCGAACGCATAGTACTGCCGTCCATCGAATATGTTGGAATGCTCAATGAGGCCGATGGCTATGTGATGATGACAAAGTTCACAGAAGGCGTGGGCCAGGGCATCCGGGATGCTGTTCTCAGCCTTAAGAAACAGGGTATGAAGCGCCTTGTACTGGATCTCAGGGGAAACGGCGGCGGCATGTTGTCGGAGGCGGTGAACATTGTTTCCCTCTTTGTTCCAAAGGGCTCGGTTGTAGTCACTGCCAAGGGACGCTCCGGAGGAGAAACATCATATAAGACATCAACAGAGCCGCTGGATACCACTCTGCCCATTGTGGTGCTGGTGGATTCTGGCAGTGCATCGGCCTCTGAAATTGTATCAGGGGCACTCCAGGACTATGACAGGGCTACAATCATCGGTACACGCACATACGGAAAGGGCCTTGTCCAGAGCATCCGCCCGCTGCCGTATGACGGTCAGCTGAAGGTTACAACTTCCAAGTATTATACCCCTTCGGGCCGATGTGTCCAGGCCATTGACTATTCCCATCGCAACGAGGACGGTTCCGTGGGGCATATTCCGGATTCCCTTACCCATGAGTTCAAGACTGCCGGCGGCAGGACAGTACGTGACGGGGGCGGAATCACCCCTGACTTTGATGTCAAGCCCCGCAAGTATTCACGCCTCACGTTCTCACTGGTTCTTGGAGGCATTGTAGACCAATACGCAATGAAATACGTGCGTGAACATGAGTCCATTCCCGAGGTGGAGGATTTCCACTTTACGGACTATGAAGACTTTGTGGCCTTTGCCCGTGACAAGGAGTTCGATTACCGCTCCAGCGCCAGGGCCATGTTCGATGAGATGAAAAAGACCCTGGAGGAGGACGGCCTTGCCAGCACAATGGCACCGGAGCTTGAAGCCCTTCAGAAGTCCCTGGAGATGGATAAGGACACTTTCCTTCGTCTGAAGAAGGATGAGATTGTACCGTTTATAGAGGAAGAGATAGCAGTGCGTTACTACTTCCAGCAGGCCGGTATCAAGGTGCGCCTCCGCTACGACGACCAGCTTCGCCAGGCCCTCCTGGAGCCCTCAATCTAAAATCCCCCGTAACGTACCGGGCCAAGTAATGATGAGAATTGGCTCATTGCATCCTCCCCGGTTGTTTATGGGAAATAATGGTGCCTCCTGTTAGAATCTGTTTTGAAATGATTGATATTTTTATTTATCGGTTATTTTTGAGGAAATTTTTTCTGACAAATTTTTGGACATAGGGGGTCCTATGTTCCAAAATTTTCGGGAAAAATTTACCCAAAAGAAGCATAAAGAAGTTATTGAATTATTTCAAAACAGATTCTTAATGTTTACAGAATGGCGGCTTACCGGAAGAGCATACATGTCTGTGGAGGAGGTGGCAGTTAATTATCTGATCCACAATATGTTACACGATTCTTTGGGATTACTGGTTTTCCCAAAGAACCCGGTAAACGCCTGATTATAAACAACTTAGCTGCCACCGCCACGGCATTACACTAGGGGGTGTCGCAGGTCCGAGGACCAAACGTCGCAGGTCCGGGGACTAAGTGTCGCAGGTTCTGGCACAAAGTGTCGCAGGTCTGCGTTTTTGGTCTGACCGGCGACGCAAATCGGCCACAGGAACAAAAAAGTGTCGCAGGTCCGGGGACTAAACGTCGCAGGTTCTGGCACAAACTGTCGCAGGTCTGCGTTTTTGGGCTGACCGGCGACGCAAATCGGCCACAGGAACAAAAAAGTGTCGCGGGTCCGGACCAAACGTCGCAGGTTCTGGCACAAAGTGTCGCAGGTCTGCGTTTTTGGGCTGACCGGCGACGCAAATCGGCCACAGGAACAAAAAAGTGTCGCAGGTCTGCGTTTTTGGGCTGACCGGTGACGCAAATCGGCCACAGGAACAAAAAAGTGTCGCAGGTCCGGGGATTTTTGCAGACCTGCGACGTTTTGGGAGATGACCTGCGACGCCATCCGCAAAAAATGCGTATCTTTGCTAAGATAAACCAACTATTATGTCAAGAAAAAGGCGTGGAGGCAGCCAGAAGCGGGCAGGCCGGCAGGAAAAGAGATCAAAGAAAAGGGTTGTTCCGGAGTACGTAGGCACGGCCCACATGTCCCGTGAGGGCTTCATTTTTGTGAAGGTGGAAGGGCAGGAGGATGACATCTATGTAAAGGCATCCAAAACCCGCGGGGCCCTTCACGGAGATACCGTGAGGGTGGCCGTAACCCAGGAGGGCAAGGGCCGGGAGAAACGCCGCAGCGGTGAAGTCATTGACATCATAGAACGCTCCAACAAGCCTTTTGTGGGTATTCTCCACGTTGTGGGAAAGCAGGCCTGGGTACTCATGAGTTCCAAGACCATGCCCTACGACATCTCCGTTCCCGTGCCGGAAGGCGCAGAGAAGGGAATGAAGGTGGCGGCCGTTGTGGACGGCTGGGAGAAGGGAGGCGGCCCTTACGGCCATGTTGTGGATGTCCTTGGCCTTCCCGGAGAAAACGAGACTGAAATGCACGCCATCCTGGCGGAGTTCGGCCTTCCTTACAGGTTCAGCCCTGAGGTTGAGAATGCTGCCGATAAAATCCCCGATGAAATCACGGACAAGGACCGCAGCGGCCGAAAAGACTTCCGTAAGACTCTCACATTCACAATTGACCCCACGGACGCCAAGGACTTTGACGATGCCCTCAGTTTCAAGAAGCTGGAGGACGGAAACTTTGAGGTTGGCGTCCACATTGCCGATGTAACATATTACGTTCAGCCCGGCACGCCCGTGGACAAGGAAGCCCAGGAACGCGGCACATCCGTCTATCTTGTGGAATTTCCGACTACCGCTTTGACTATGAAAAGGCACAGTCCATCATAGAGGGCGCCAAGCCGGAAGACGTCCCGGAAGATATCCAGGAGGCCATTCTTATCCTCAACAAACTGGCCCTGAAGTTCCGTGACAGGCGCTTCAAGAACGGCGCCGTGAACTTCGAGCGCCCGGAGATGAAGGTGGAAATTGACGATAAAGGCAGGCCCGTCGGCGTGCATCAGAAATTATCGGCCGAGGCAAACTGGCTCATAGAAGAGTTCATGCTCCTTGCCAACCGCACCGTGGCGGAATGGGTGGGCAAGGCCAAGCGCACCTTTGTGTACCGCGTCCACGATGAACCCAATATGGAAAAGCTTGCCGGCCTGAGGGACTTCGCCGGCCACTTTGGCTACAAGATGGGAGCCTTTGACGGCGGCAGGGATATCGCCCATGCCCTCAACTCTCTTATGACCGACGCAAAGGACAAGCCGGAGCTTGGCGCAATCCAGATCCTGGCGCTCCGCTCAATGGCAAAGGCGTGCTACAGCGTGGACAATATCGGCCACTACGGCCTTGCGTTCCCCTACTATACGCATTTCACTTCCCCTATCCGCCGTTACCCGGACATGATGGTTCACAGGCTGCTGGCCCAGTACCTCAGGAAGGGTCCCAACGCAGATTCAATGTACTATGCCCAGCAGTGCAAGCACGCCTCAGAGCGTGAGGTTGTGGCTGCAGAGGCAGAGCGTGAGAGCATCAAGTACAAGCTTGTGGAGTTCATGCAGGATAAAATCGGCCAGGAATTTGACGGTCATGTGTCCGGCGTTACTGAATGGGGCGTTTACGTGGAGATTGAGCCCACAAAGATTGAGGGAATGATTCCCTACCGCACAATCAAGTGCGACTTCTTCATCTTTGACCAGGACCACTACAGGGCCGTTGGAAAGCGTACACGTAAGTCCATACGCCTTGGAGACCCTCTCCGCATACGCGTAAAGGGCACTTCCCTGGAGCAGAAGATTCTGGATTACGAGCTTATTGAGGACTGTTTTTTATCACCCTCAGCCGATAAGTGATACCAACGGAAAAGTGGTGGAGAAAATTAGAACACACGGCATCCGACTGAAGCCAGTAGAGGGCATGAAGGCGGATGTCGTCATTTTTTAGAGGGAATATCTCTACGCCGCACCCGCCTGTGAGAGTGCGGGAATTGCAGGGGACAAAATCCTCTTTGAAATCCTTGTTGTAGTCATAACTCCCCTTTGCGAAAACGGTGAGGGCCGGGAACTTGTATTCAAGTTTGAGGATGGCGGAAAAATCGGCGGGAAGATACCCCCTTGCAATGCCCGCCCGGTACATTCCGTCCAGTTCAAGGCCGAAATTCCCGAACTCCAGCCTGTTTCCAAGGCCTATCATGGAATACCCGCAGTGCGTAGGGTCATCCATCCAGTTTACGCTCCAGATGGTACTCCACCAGGGAGCGATGTGCCCGAACCATATCAGCGCTGCATGGAAGAGGTCAGAGTGTCCAAAGCCAAGGGGAGACTGGGTAAACTGCAACTGGAGCCTCTGGTCCGGAGTAAAATGGTACATGAAGTTTCCGCCCAGGGCGTATACGTCCGGCATTTTTTCGGCAAAAACGCCCCAGTAATAGAGGTCAATGGGAGCGTCGTCAAACTCATAGCCTCCAACCACAATTGGAATCTTGCCCCCCTGGATGGACCATTGGCGGGAAATATCCCATCTTATCCAGAGCTGGTCCGTGGCATTGAGGGGAATGGAAGGATTATAGACAGGTTTTGTAAAGCGCTGCCGCCAGAAAAAGGAAATATTGGGGCCGATATTCCCTTCAAGTACAAGATTAAGGTGATCCGGCTGGACATTACCGGAGTACTTGCCGGTTTTAAATGCGGCTCCATAGCCCAGACGGGCTTCACCATATAACTGTTTAACCTGAGCGAATACAGGCAAAGTGGTTATCAGTAGTAGTGCGGCTACAAAAAAGCGTTTCATAGTGCTTGCAAAGATACGCAAAAAAAGCCGATTTTACTAAACCGGCCTTTAATTCTTAGAGAATGGATGATTAGTCCTGGATGGCAGCGATGCCGGGGAGGATCTTGCCCTCGATGGCTTCCAGCATTGCGCCGCCGCCGGTGGAGACGTAACTCACTTTGTCGGCGAAGCCCATCTGGGTAACTGCCGCAACGGAGTCACCGCCGCCAACAAGGGTGTATGCGCCTGCCTTGGTTGCATCGGCCAGATCCTGGGCAATCTGGAGGGTTCCCTTTGCAAAGTTGGGAAGCTCGAAAACGCCAACGGGGCCATTCCAAAGGACGGTCTTGGAGCTGAGGATGATCTTGCGCCAGTTCTCAAGGGATGCAGGAGCTGCGTCCATACCCTCCCAGTCGTCGGGAATCTCATTGATGGGGAAGATCTGGCGGGGAGTGTCGTTGTCAAAGCTCTGGCCGCAAACGGTTGCAACGCTCAGGGAAAGGTTTACGCCGCGCTCTTCAGCCTCCTTCATAATCTCAAGTGCATCGGGAATAAGTTCGTCCTCATGGAGGGACAGGCCGATTTTACCGCCTTTTGCCTTGATGAAGGTGTAACCCATGCCGCCGCCGATGATGAGGTTGTCTACCTTGCCGACGAGGTTTTTCAGAACTGCAAGCTTGGAACTTACCTTTGAGCCGCCGATGATGGCGGTAAGGGGCCTCTGGGCGTTCTTGAGAACGTTGTCGATGGCCTTGATCTCACCTTCCATCAGGTAGCCGAACATCTTGTCATTGGGGAAGTACTCTGCGATGAGGGCGGTTGAGCCGTGTGCGCGGTGAGCGGTGCCGAAGGCGTCGTTGATGTAGCAGTCTGCGTAACTTGCAAGAGTCTTTACAAACTCCTTCTGGGAGGCCTTTACGGCAGCCTTTGCGGCTTTTTTCTCCTCATCCGTTGCGTCTTCTGCCAGGCCGCGGGGTTTTCCCTCTTCCTCTGCGTAGTAGCGGAGGTTTTCAAGGAGGAGGACCTCACCGGGCTTCAGGGCATCTGCCTGAGCCTTTGCCTTCTGACAGTCATCGGCAAACTGTACGGGAACACCAAGGCATTCTGATACACGGTCCACGATATGCTTCAGGCTGAACTTGGGGTCAACTTTCTTGGGACGACCAAGGTGGGACATGATGATGAGGGAACCGCCTTCTGCGAGAACTTTCTTGAGGGTGGGCATGGCCCTGCGGATACGGGTGTCGTCCGTAATTTCAAACTTGTCATTCAGGGGAACGTTGAAATCTACGCGGACAATTGCACGCTTTCCGGCAAAATTGTACTTGTCAATAAACTGTTGCATAAAAAATATATTAATGTTTTTCAGTCTTTTTAAGATTCTTCGCTTTGCTCAGAATGACAACTGTCATCCTGAGGAGCTTGCAATGACAACTGTCATCCTGAGGAGCTTGCAATGACAACTGTCATCCTGAGGAGCTTGCGACGACAATTGTCATCCTGAGGAGCTTGCGACGAAGGATCTCTTTGTCAGTTTACAAAGTTAACAATTATTTCCGTATCTTTGTACGTATAAAGCCATGAATTATGCCTGTAGAATTCCCTGCATCATACTGGAAAGACTATGAACTCCTGGACTCCGGAAACGGAGAGAAACTGGAGCGCTTTGGAAAATATGTGCTTCGCCGTCCGGAGCCAAAGGCCCTGTGGGCCCCTTCCATGCCGGAGGCAGACTGGAGGCGCCTCTCCCATGTTGTTTTCAAGCCGGGCGCCGGCTTTGGCAAGGCCGGAAAGGAAGACAGCGGCACCTGGGAGAAATCAAAGCGTATGGACGACCAATGGGGGATAGTGTATAACGGAGAGCAGGACCCTGAAACCCACGCAGCCAGTGACCTTCATCTAAGTCTCCGCCTTGGCCTTACCTCCTTCAAGCACGTTGGAGTGTTCCCGGAGCAGGCTCCAAACTGGGAATTCATCTACAGGGAAACATCCCGCCTTGCCCGCATCCACAAGGCAAACGGCCTTCCCGCCCCCAAGGTCCTGAACCTGTTCGCATACACCGGCGCGGCATCCCTTGCCGCCAAATGTGCCGGGGCCGATGTAACCCATCTGGATTCCGTGCGCCAGGTTGTAACCTGGGCCCGTGAAAACATGGAACGGAGCGGCCTTGACGGTGTCCGCTGGGTGGTGGAAGATGCCCTCAAGTTTGCAAAGCGTGAGGCAAAGCGCGGCAACAGATATGACGGCATAATCCTGGATCCTCCAGCATACGGCCACGGCCCGGACGGAGAGAAGTGGAAGCTGGATGAACTCCTTTTCGGCCTTCTGCAGAATGTATCGGCCATACTCTCTGAAAGGGACGCCTTTATGGTGCTCAACCTTTATTCCAACGGCTACAGCGCCGCCCTCGGGGAGACCGTGGTCCGTGAAGCCTTCCGCGGAGCCTTCAAGGATATGACCTCCGGGGAACTTGCCTTCAATGATTCCTTCGGCAAGGTTCTTCCGCTCAGCATTTACGTTCGCCTCAAGCGGTAGTCTTCCTGGCAAAAACCTACTGTCAATCAACCACTTACACAAAGAGGGGTGCACCTACAGGTGCACCCCTATTATCGTAAATCACTCAGACTCAGACGTTTAATTGGCAGACTTCAGGAGGGCATCGAAGGTGGAAGTGAGGGACTCTGAGAGTTCAGTGTCGCCGTACTGCTTGCATACATCGGCAATGTACAGGAGCACACGGCCGGCCTGCTCGAATTCGTTAATACCAAGGCTTCCCCACTTGATGTAGAAATTGGCGGTTTCCATGAGGTCTTCCGTCATCCTGACGGCAAGCTCATGTGCCTTGTCCTGGGCGCCAAGATAGTAGTAGTTCTCTATGATCTGGGCAACCATGTAGTCGTTGCCGGTAAAGCCCAGGGAAATGCTCTCAAGAGGGAAATTCTCTTCCGGGAAATTCTCCTGGCAGAGGTCCATTATCTCAAGGGCCTTCTCATCCTCTCCCTGGTCTATGAGGGCGTTTGCAACAGTGAGGTACAGCTGTCTCTGGCCCAGTACGCCAAGGAAAGTGTAGTAGTTCTGGTAGTCTACAAACCAGTCTGTGCGCTTAAGGGCATCCCACTTGTACTTGGTCTTGAAGTCATTATACAGCTGCAGGGCGTCCACCTTGCCGGCATCTGTGGAAGAAATCTTGTTCTTGATGGGAGTAAAGCGGTAGGAGAACCCGTCAAACATAAGGTAATCCTTTATGCCCACGTTGAGGTCTCCGCCCTGGTTCAGGACGTGGAGAGGCCTGTCCCACTGATATCCGTCCAGGAGGTCCAGGAGGAAGATTTCCGGTTTGGAAAGGTAGTTCTTGTCCTTGGACATAGTGAGGATGATGTGCTCCGGGATCTCGTTGGCAAACTTCTCGGGGACAATGCCGTACTTAAGGCAGTTCTCCTTGTTGACGGGCATCACTATGTTGCGGGCGCAGATGAAATCGTACCGGCCGCCGCCTTCAAAGGCCGCCTTCATCTTGGGGTCCTTGAATACTTCCATTACGTCATGGAGGAACATGGGAGAGCCGTCGTCGTACTGGATGGTCACAAACTCATTTGTTCCATAAAGGTACTGGCTCTGGGGCACAGTCAGAGGCAGCGGGGCGCTCTCATTTGAGGCCCACTTCATCTGGTCTATGTACCAGTCAGTGCCAAGCAGGGAGGTATTGACCACGCGGACGTCCGTGCGTACTCCTTCCACCTCCTGGGCATACCAGAGAGGGAATGTGTCGTTGTCTCCGTGGGTTACAAGATAGCCGTTGGGACCAACTGAATTGAGGTAGTTGGTGGCCATCTCTACCGCAGTGTAGCGGTGGGAACGGTTGTGGTCGTCCCAGTTCTGGGCGGCCATGAGAACGGGAACACCCATGCAAAGCACGCCTACGCCAGTTGCGACAAACTTCTCCCGGCCTTTCAGGGCATCTGTAATCCATTGATACAGGGCAAGGACTCCAAGGCCGATCCAGATAGCAAACATATAGAATGAGCCCGCGTACGCGTAATCCCTCTCACGGACCTGGTACGGCGGCTGATTGAGGTACAGCACAATGGCTATGCCCGTCATGAAGAACATGAGGAACACCAGCCAGCTGCCCCTCTTGTCTTTGTCAAACTGGAAGATAAGGCCCAGGATGCCAAGCAGCAGAGGCAGGAAGAAGTAATGGTTCTTTCCCTTGTTTTCCCTCAGAGGCGCCGGGGCGTCACTCTGGTCTCCCAGCCTCAGGGCATCCAGCAGGCCGATTCCGCTTTCCCAGTTGCCGTCAAAGACATTGCCCGGAACGGGGCTGTGGATGTCGTTCTGGCGGCCCACGAAGTTCCACATGAAATAGCGCCAGTACATCCAGTTGAGCTGGTAGTCGAAGAAATATGAAAGGTTGGCCCCGAATGTGGGCTTGCGGGTCTTGGAGCCGCGAACCCTTGTGCCCTTGCCGCCGGTGTAAATCTCATAGAACTCTGCATAACGGGGATCTGCCGATGACCACATCCTGGGGAAGAGCATCTTGCCTTCCTGCTTGTAGATGGCCTCAGTGGGGGCATCGGCCTTAATATATTTGCCGTTCATGGGAGCCCAGTACTTGGCATTGTCAAGGTCATAGGGGGCGTCCCAGTACTGGCCGTAGAGGAGCGGCGTGGAGCCGTACTGCTCACGGCTCAGGTAACGCACAAGCGTATAGGGGTTGTCCGGCTGGTACTCGTTGGTGGGAGTTTTCACGCTGGAGCGGATAATCACTATCGAGAACAGGCTGAAACCCATCACAAGGGTGGTCACGCACAGAAGTACCGTGTTCCAGAACACTTTGCCTTTTTTCAGAGTGGCAAACAGGCCCCAGAAGCACAGGGCCAGAAGCGCCACCATGAAAAACAGCGCACCGCTGTTGTAAGGAAGGCCGAATCCGTTCACAAACAGGCGGTCTACCCCTGCCGCAACCTTGGGAAGGTACGGGATAAAGAGGTAAACCAGCAGGAACTCTATCACAACACCTATAATGAATATGCCCAGAAGCTTTTTGAAGGGCAGATTCCTGTCCTCGTTCATGCGGTAGTAGTACATGAACACAAATGCCGGTATGGTGAGAAGGTTCAGAAGGTGAACGCCTATTGAAAGGCCCATGAGGAAGGCTATGAGCACTATCCAGCGGTTTGCGTGGGGGCTGTCTGCGGTGTCGTACCAGCGGCACATTGCCCAGAAGACTATGGCGGTGAAGAGGGAACTCATGGCATAAACTTCTCCCTCAACGGCGCTGAACCAGAAGGTGTCTGAGAAGCAATATGCCATTGCGCCGACGGCACCGGAAGCAAGGATTGCAATTGCCTGGCCGACAGACAGCCGATCGGTGCCGGCTGTGACGCCCTGGTTTCCCGTAACGCCTTTAATTCCCGTCACGCCCTTCATTCCCGTCACGCCCGTTATTCCCGTCACGCCATTCATTCCCGTCACGCCCGACTGTATCGGGCGTCTTACCA
>CACXNH010000027.1 GCA_902768955.1 uncultured Bacteroidia bacterium
AAAAGAATTACTTAAATTTGTAAAATTTACCTTTTTAATTTTTAAATTAGTTTAGAATTGTTTCTCATGAAGCAAGAAAACGACATATTCTGGAAATTTTCCAACTGGTATTTCAGCAAGAAGGTGCTGCCATACTGGGTGATCCTGCTTGCCGATTCCCTGATTGTATTACTCTCATGTCTGTTTACATATTGGGTTGTCAACAAGTCGCAGGTCACCTTTGACCACCACATAGAGCTTCTGGCAGTGTCGGCCTTCTATGCTGTTATCAGCTGGGTTGGTGCACGCATTTTCAGGACTTATTCCGGGGTGCTCCGTTATTCCAGTTTTGTGGATCTCCTTAAGGTCACATACGCCAATCTTGTGAATATGGGGCTGTGCGTTGGACTGGCGGTTCTTTTCAAGTGGCAGAATGTTGAAGTTTTATCGGCCCTTACGCCCCTTAACGTCATGATGGCGTTCCTTATTGCTACGCTTCTCATGTGGGCGTTCCGCGTGCTGGTGAAACTTATGTTCGACGCCGCCAACGCCTCTTCAAAGTCCATGAAGACTCTTGTGTACGGCGCCATGTCAGGCGGTGTGGCACTTGCCAAGAATGTCCGCAGCCAGCGTCCTGTGAAGTTTGATATCCGCTGTTTCCTCTCCCATGAGAAGCGCATCAAAGACCTCAAACTCCTGGGTCTGAAGGTGTATTCCATTGAGGATGACATTGATGATATCATCAATAAGGAGCAGATTGAGGCGGTCCTTATCTGCCCTCACAGGCTTAAGGATTTCCGTACAAACCAGAAACTCCAGGACATCTTCATAAGCCATGGCGTCAAGATTTTCATGGTGCATCAGGCCGAGCAATCGGCCATAGTTAACGGAGAAATCCTGGAAGACGGCATTCAGCTCAAGGAAGTGAGCGTGGAGGATCTCCTCCCGCGCTCGGAAATCCGCGTGGATATGAAGTCAGTGGCAGAGCAACTTACAGGGAAGCGTGTGCTCATCACTGGATCGGCCGGCTCCATTGGGAGTGAGATTGTGAGGCAGGTGGCGGCATCGGCCCCTGCAAGCCTTATGCTCATTGATCAGGCCGAAACCCCCCAGCACGACATCCGCCTGATGATGGCAAGGGACTTCCCAAATATCCCGTGCCAGACAGTAGTGGCAAGCATAGACCGGCGCACGCGCATGGAAAACACCTTCTCTTCATTCCGCCCGGATTATGTTTTCCATGCCGCCGCTTATAAGCACGTGCCCATGATGGAGGACAACCCCTCAGAGGCCGTCCTTAATAATATCAACGGCACAAAGATTATTGCCGATTTAAGCGTCAAGTACGGCGCAAAGAAGTTTGTCATGATTTCCACGGATAAGGCTGTGAACCCCACCAACGTGATGGGCTGCAGCAAGCGTATCTGTGAGATCTATGTCCAGAGCCTTGACCGCAAACTCAAACTGGAAGCCATGGAAAACCGTTCCAAAGATTACACCCAGTTTGTAACCACCCGCTTTGGTAACGTGCTGGGCTCCAACGGCTCCGTAATTCCTCTTTTCCGTGAGCAGATAAAGCACGGCGGCCCGGTTACCGTTACGGATGAGCGCATTGTTCGCTTCTTCATGCTCATTCCAGAGGCCTGTAAGCTGGTTCTGGAAGCTGGTACCAAGGGTAACGGCGGTGAAATCTTTGTGTTTGATATGGGTGCTCCCGTGAAGATCTCAGACCTTGCAAAGCGTATGATTGCCCTTTCCGGCGCCCACAACGTGAAGATTGAGTACACCGGCCTCCGTGAGGGAGAAAAGCTCTATGAGGAAGTTCTGTCTGAGATGGAGAACACCAAGCCCACCTTCCATGAGAAAATCCGCATCGCGCAGGTCCGTGAGTACGATTACGAGGAGGTTAACAAGGCCATTGAGGAACTTGTAGAAACCGCCAAGCGCTATGACAACATGGAAACAGTGCGCAAGATGAAGGAGATGGTCCCGGAGTACAAGTCAAACAACTCCGTCTACGAGCAGATAGACCAGGAACTGGCCGCAGCAGCCGCTGACGAGTAATCAGGCGCTGCGTTGTGCGGTAGAGCGCGTCACGCGCTATGTGGTGCGTGGAGCTAACTCCTTGATACACAGTGAGATATTCAAAAGAGGGTGAGCGAATCAGCTTACCCTCTTTTGCATAAGTGGCTAATAATCAGCAAGTTCCTTCCACGTGACTCCCGGGCATCATCGGCCTCCACGGGGCCAGCGCAACCCCCAACCTCCCTTACCGCTGCTCCAGCGAGGATGAGAAGAACGCCTGCGGGTGCACATCCTTTGGAAGGTTCTTCACTTCTACGAGTCCCTTGCAATTGAGGAAGGCGAACTGTCCCACCTTCTTCAGTTTTTTGGGGAGGGCTATCCGCCTCAGGCTCAGGCAATTGGAGAAGAGGTGCTCCGGGATTGTGTTGTCCCAGGTGCCGTGCTTGATGAGAACCACTCCGTCAATCCGCTCAAGGCCGTAGGTCTTGTCAAGGCCCAGTCTTGAGATATCGGCCCAATCCTTCTCAGAGATGGCGTTCAGTTTGAAGTTGTAGTCGAAGGCGGGGGCGTTACTGGGGGTGATGGTCCCTTTGATTTCCGTCTTTGGCGGCAGTGTGTGGAAGGGCGCCGTGGCTACAATACGTGCTTCTGTGAGGTCAAGATCGGTGAGGGCGCCATATGTGTTGGAGTAGTCGGATGGCAGTGTGACGACACCGGCCATTTTCCTTATGAGGTCAAAGTCCTTCCCGTTGAGGGGGCCCTTGACGGTGAGTTTCCGTATGAGATGGTGCTTGTTTTTGGGTAGTTTATTTTCTAGCGTCCCGGCCTTTGAAAGCTTGACGGTGATGTCTTGATACTGAGTGCCGCCGTCGGGTTCAATGCCGATAAGTGCCTCAGTGAAAGGGAGTTGCCAAATACCGGATTCAGGGAGGACAAGGGCTCGGAAGTAACCATTTCCAAAGCCTCTCCATCCAACGTCGAAGTGGAGGAAGTCACCGCTGGCACCGTCGCATACGTAGATGTGGTGGCCTCCAGCCAGGATGACGGGACGCCGGGCTTCAAGGTCCTTCCGGATCAGGGAGAGCATATCTCGCTCCGGCATAGCCTCCGTGAGCAGCCTGCAGCGGGGGCTGTACGACCAGGCATCAAAAAGGGCGGCCTTGAACTGGGAGAGCATCGTTAGGGAATAACCAATTCCCAGCCGGGTCCCCAGGGATACCGCGCAGTCAAGAAGGAGAACTTCCGGCTTCAGGGCGGCCCAGTCCACTGGGTAATCGGCCAAATTGTATGAATAAGGGTTTCCGGAGAGCGTTTTCCCGCTGAAACTGCCTTTTGGCTGAACCGGAGATTTGTGATATGTCAGCACTTGCGCCAGGGCCACGGGCCCGCATCCCACAACGCTGTACCAGGCATCGGCCCCATTGCCGTCCTTGGGGAAAAGCCGGTTGAAGGGGAGGTGCTGCCCATAATTTATGTCACTGCAGAATGGGCCGATTTCTATGGGCCCGCCTAGCGGCAGAGGCCTCTGAGATGTGCTGACGGCATTTTTGAGGGCCGATTCATAGAGCCCGATGATACCCATAAAGAATCCGTCCTGCTCCACGGGGTCTTCTTCTTCGCGGCTCTTCACCCACACTTCGTTCCCCGTCCCGTAGGCCAGCACAAGGCTCCCCAGCGCCTCCTTATAGGCCCTCCTGGCTACCAGTACAAACGCCGAATCTCTGGGCGCGGCAAAGTAAACGCACTGCGGGCTCTCATAGACCACGGTGACCTCTGTGGGTACAATGCCCTGCGAGGAAAGGAAGGCCGATGCCTCCTCCCATTCGGGGATATTACAGGCATCTGTGGGGCCGACAGCCCCGGAACTGATGCTTGAAAATACAAGAAACAGTGATATGAAGAGTGATATAAAGATTTTCATATAACAAATATATGCAGAATACCAGAATTAACAAAACCGGCCCGTTCAGAATAATTTGAAGCGCCTAGAGACGGTTTTCAAAGCGGCGAGGCGTGGAGTTAACTGCTTGATACACAGTGAGATATTCAAAAGAGGGTAGGCGAATCAGCTTACCCTCTTTTGCATAAGTGACTAATAATCAGCAAGTTCCCTCCACGGGAAAGGCGCAAGCTATGCGGGGCGGCATCGGCCACGGGTTCATCGGCCCATCCTCTTTTTTTCTATGAATTTATTGCGTATATTCGCGTAAATAAATAACCGCATTATGTTTACACTCATTTCTTTACCATACGCGCCGGACGCATTGGAGCCGGTGATCAGCGCCCAGACTCTGGGATTCCATCACGGAAAGCACCTGCAGGGCTATGTGAATAATCTCAATGCAGCGCTGCCGGGCAGTGGCTTTGAGGACCTGGAACTTGAGGAGATTGTCCGGAAGGCCAGCGGCGGCATTTTCAACAACGCCGGCCAGATCCTCAATCACAACCTTTATTTCACGCAGTTCAGGGCCCCCGGTCAGGCCGGGGGTGACGGGAAGGCCGATGCCGCCCCCGTGGGCACCCTGGCCGCCCAGATCACAAAGCAGTTCGGGTCCTTCGAGGCTTTCCAGGCAGAGTTTGCCGCCAAGGGCGCAGGACTGTTTGGAAGCGGATGGGTGTGGTTGTCGGCCGATGATAAAGGTGAACTTGTGATAACCCAGGAACCCGGTGCCGGCAATCCCGTTACCAAGGGCCTCAGGCCGCTCCTTACCTTCGACGTCTGGGAGCACGCCTATTACCTTGACTACCAGAACCGCCGTCCAGACCACCTGAAGGCCCTCTGGAGCATCGTGAACTGGGAAGAGATAGAGCGCCGCTACACACGGTAATGCTATGCTGAAAATCGGTGAAAAGATGCCCTCGTTCGAGGTCCTGGACCAGGACGGAAACGTGGTCCGGTCAGAGGATTTTATCGGCAAGGGCCGAAAAACCATCATCTACTTCTACCCCAAGGACAACACTTCCGGCTGCACCGCCGAGGCCTGCTCCTTTCGTGACAGTTATGCAGCCCTCACCGCCGCCGGGTACAACGTGGTAGGGGTGAGTAAAGACAGCGCCAAGTCCCACACCGGCTTTCGCGCAAAGCACAGCCTGCCTTTCCGCCTTCTGGCCGATACATCCACCGAGATGCTCCAGGCCTTCGGCGCCTGGGGAGAGAAAAAGATGTACGGCAAAACCGTGCTGGGCACCCTTCGCCGCACGTTCATCTTTGATGAGGCCGGCATTCTGGAGCGCATCATAGAGAAAGTGGACACTAAAAACGCCGCCTCCCAGGTTTTGGCAGAATCATGAACCGCGAAGACCAAATAGCCCGAGTGACGCTGGCGGGGAGCGTGGTGAACCTGCTGCTGGTGGGCCTCAAGGCCGTGGCGGGGGTGGCTGGGCACAGTGCGGCAATGGTGTCGGACGCCGTGCACTCGCTGTCGGATTTCATAACGGACATTGTGGTGCTGGTGTTTGTGCGGGTGAGCGCGCGGCCGCAGGATGAGGACCACGATTACGGCCACGGCAAGTTTGAGACTCTGGCTACGCTTCTGATAGGCCTGGCGCTGGCCGCTGCGGCCGTCGGCATTGTGGTGTCCGGAGCCACAAAACTGGCGCAGTGGCTGCAAGGGGAGGAGTTAAAGAGCCCTGGCACTATTGCCCTCTGGGCGGCGCTCATCTCCATTGCCGTAAAGGAAATCCTATATCAATACACGCGCGTAAAGGGGAGGAAGCTTCAGTCATCGGCCCTGGAAGCCAATGCCTGGCATCACCGCTCCGATGCCCTGAGTTCCGTTGGGGCGGCTATCGGCATTGGGGGCGCCATCCTGCTTGGCCCGCGCTGGGCCGTGCTGGATCCTCTGGCCTCAATTGTGGTGGGCGCAATGCTGGTGAAGGTGGCCTGGGACCTCCTGGGACCGTCTTTCGGGGAACTCACGGACAGTTCCCTCCCGGAAGAAACTGAGAAGGAGATGCTTGGGATTATCCGGTCTGTGGATGGCGTTGAGGATCCTCACAATCTGCGCACAAGGCGTATCGGCAGCCGCATTGCCGCAGAGGTCCACATCCGCCTGAACGGCAGGCAGTCACTCACAGAGGCCCATGAGAAGGCCTCGGAGGTGGAGCGCCGTTTCAAACAGCGCTTTGGACAGCAGTCCCATATCATCGTTCACATGGAGCCCGTGAAAGAAAGTTAAATTTTTTCCAACCTTTTGCCCTGGTCTTCCGTCTAACAGATGAAACATAAAAATTGATACAAGTTATGGAAGACATTTTAGTACCTATTTTCATTTGCGTGGTCCTGCCCGTTGCAATTGTATGGCTGGTGGCCCGTACACGTCAGAACGAGGCCAACAAAAAGGCCGATATCATGCTCAAGGCCATTGAGGCCGGCGTTCCGGTGGATATGGAGCAGTTCAACACTGCCCGGAAGAAAACTCCCCAGACTATCAAGCAGGATCTTCTTGACAAACTCTCCGGCGCGTGTATCACATCCCTTATTGGAATAGCCTTAATAGTGCTGTTTCTGGTGAATCAGTATGGGCCTGGATTGGACATCTTCTTTGACAATATGTTCCCTGTTGCAGGCGCCATCCTGATGGCCGTGGGAATTGGCCTTTTCATCTCCTACTTTGTGGGTAAGAAATTACTGGCCAAAGAGATAGAGGCGGAGGAGAAAGCCCTTCAGAAGTAGCTGATGACCCCGGAGCGGTTCATAGCGGAGGTAAGGCAGCAGCAGGAGCCATTGAGGCGGTTCCTGCTTGCGCTGTGTGCGGGAAACGGGGCTCTGGCCGATGACATCGCCCAGGACGCCCTGGTCCGCGCGTATGTTGCTTCCGGCTCCTTTCTGGGCCTTTCTAAGTTCAGCACATGGCTATTCCGTATCGCATATAATTGTTACATAGACAATTGCCGGAAAGCCCGGCCGGATGATGCGCCGCTCCAGGAGGCCGTGGCGGTGCAATCCGGAGATTACTCAGACCGCAGTTTCCGCTACCAGCAGCTCTATCAGGCTCTGGAGATACTTCCGGAGAAGGAGAAGGCCGTAATTGCGCTATTCTACTTTGAGGACCGGAGCATAAAGGAGATATCGGCCATCCTTGGTATGCCTCAGGGCACGGTCAAGTATCAGCTCTCCATGGGCCGGCAACACCTTAAACAGCATATTCAGTTATGAAAGAGATAGAAGATTTCCTGCGGGAAAACAGGCCCGCCCCTAAGGATGACCCTACGTTTATCCTTGAGACTCAGCGCCGTATGGCACAGGTGGAGGGGATCAAGACGGAGGTTGACCGTCAGCGCCGCCACGGCCGCGTTGCGCTAATTCTGGCGCTTGCCGCCGGCCTTGCACTGGGTGTGTTTGCAACTGTGATTGCTTTCCTGTATCCTTTGGATGTAGAATCGGCCTCGGAGGGCATTGTACAAAGCGTGAGGCTGTTCCTCCAGAGCTACAGGCAGTATCTTCTGATGCCCGTGGCTCTTCTGGCAATTACACTGGGCATAGTGCTTTCCAGGAAGCCTGTGCGGCTATAGGCTGCTGAAATACTTCCACAGCGGAGCGGCCATAAGGGCCTGGAGAATCTGGTTTTCTTCCAGAAGCTGCCGCACGAATTCCGGTCTTTTCAGATAGACGTCAATGTCTTCCGTGGCGTCAAGATGCTGGCCGGAAACTTTTTTAACTCCAACGGCAAGGAAACTGTGGGCCAGGTTGGTGGAGGTGGCGGGGTTGGGGGAGAGTGTCATCCACTCCTTCCAGGTGCCGCCGGCGTATCCTGTTTCTTCCAAAAGTTCCCTCCGGGCTGCCTGCAGGGGCGTTTCTCCTTCCTCAATCACTCCGCAAGGGAGCTCGTAACAGGTGTTTCCAAGGCCGTGGCGGTACTGCCTCTCCAGCACAAAATCTCCATCCTCCGTGATGGCAATTATGTTCACCCAGTCCGGGTATTCCAGCACGTAGTATTCATTGTTGATGCGCCCGTCCGGGAGCTGCGCAACGTCGCGCCGGGCCGTGAGCCAGGGCCGCCTGATAAGGTATTCGGAGGACAGTATGGTCCACTTTTTCTCCTGAGTGATGGTGGATTTCATAGGCTCAGTTTGTAAACGTTGGTGTTGTGCTGCCGGAATCCAAGTGCCTGATACAGCAGGTTGGCCTTTTCCCTTGCCGGACGGGAGGTGAGGTGCAGTTCTATTGGGGCAAGAGTGCGCGCATACTCAATGATATGCTCCATAAGTTTCCGGCCGATATGCCTTCCCCGCGCCTGAGGACTCACCACCACATCTTCTACGCTGCCCTTCAGACCCAGCGGGTGATGTGTGATGCATAGGCTTGCAGTGCCGATTATCCTTCCGTCTTCCACCGCTGCAAAAAGATGGGTCTCAGGGCTCTCTGCAGCCGCTTTCAGGATTTCATGGGTCACTTTCACACTGCTGTCCAGTTCTTCCATCAGTCCCAGAAGGTCCTGGATGTCCTGCTCCTTGAGCGTATAGAGTTCAATGATTTCCATAGTGCAAAGATAGCGTTATTTTTCTTATCTTTGTATGTGCCGGTGATGTGCCGGAAAAAGTCTCATCACCCGCAAAAAGGGGATGAAAACGCCGGTGATGTGCCGGAAAAAGTCCCATCACCCGCAAAAAGGGCCGAAAACGCAGAATATAATGACAAAGCACTCGTTGAAAACACGCTGGAGGGCATTCCAGATATGGCAGAAACTGGGTTTCATGCCATGGGAGAGGCCTCGTGAGGCCAAACAACGCAAGGGAGACTTCTACAAGGGGGCTATCCCTTTCCTGAACGACGACGCCAAGCGCACTTTCACCCATCTGCTGCTGCGTCCCGGGTATATGATCCGTGATTACATACGCGGGGACCATGAGCGTTATCTTGCGCCTCTCACTTCGCTTATTATATTCTACGCTTTCTTTGCACTGGTATCGGCCGTGCTGGCCCCTGTGCAGCATAAGGGGGAGAATCTGTTTGACAGAGAGATTAAAGCAGAAGATTTCACGGTTGAGGTGTCTGACGAAGTCAGTGTAAAGGGTGAACATCTGATTTACAATGTGGCGCTTATCTTGAAACGAGGGTACACCTACCTTAATCTGGACAGGCATCCTGAGGCGGTGACTACGCGTGGGGAATCGGCCCTGGCGGCGCTGGAAGGCACTTTGAGAAGCCAGGGAATTCCTCTTTTCATAGGGCAGTTCTTTATGCTGTGGCTGGCTATGTCGGTGGGACTAAGGCGCTTCAAGATGGGGATGGGGGCTACGGCGGCGGCATCGGCCTATGTCCTTTGCCAGTTCAGTTTCTTTATGCTCTTTGCAGTGCTTCTTACTTTGGGTGAGAGCCAGTCCGTCAATGTGCTCCTGATGCTGGCGCTCCTGACGGTGGATTACTGTCAGTGGCTGGGCGTCAAGTGGAAGAAGGGCCTGAGGCTGGGGATTAAGACGGGCATCATGTATGGCGTTTTTCTGGCAGCAGTTTTTGTGATTGTGAGCGCCGTGGTGGTGCTGGTTGCCTGGCTGAAAGGCGTTTAGATAAGTGTTAACTTCTTGCCTTCCAGATATTTATCCCGAAGGTCCTGCGTGCGGATTTTCACAAAGCAGGTGGGAGTGCCGTCAGTGCAGGCGAACCACTCAGATGTGGCTATGTCGGCATCCATAACCAGGTGGATGGTTTCGGCCTCCGGCAGCACTGCGCTAAGTATTGTTGTTGCGCCAACCTCCGCTCCTGTGAGCTCCCGTAGTTTCCCGGCCGATGCAAACGATACCCTTGGAATCCCTCCCATCGCAGCGCAGAATTCACGCGTGATGAAAGGTTTGTCGTCAGATGTTACATAGAGGTAGAATTCAGTTTCCTGCCTGTTGCACAGGAAGATGGTTTTCACAATGTGAATGCCGATTTTTGCATCTATATTCTGGCAGTCCTCCATTGTTATGCCGGGATCTGTGTCTACCCGCGTGAAGGGGATACCCTTTGCCGCAAAAGTCTCATAGACAGTTTGTTGCAGGGTGGTGGCAAAGGCCTCCGGGGGCGTTGATATTGGTTCGCTTACGTAAAACATAGTAATCTGCGGAGTTCTTCTATGGAATGTGCAATGGGGTGCCCCGCCAGTTCCTCTTCCGTCCTGTAGCCCCAGCTCACCGCCACGGCATCAATCCCGCCGTTTGCGGCGGTGCGCATATCGGTAGGGGAGTCTCCAACCATTATGGTGTCTTCCGGGCCGATTAAATCCGGAGCATAGTCTTTGTCTCCGTTTCCGTCTTCTCCTCTGGATCTGGCGGCAGCTTTGGCCAAAACCTCCCGCACAATTTCAGGATCAGGTTTCAGCGGATATCCGGGCCTATTTCCCAATATTGCAACAAACTGAATGTCAGGGAAAAACTCCCGAATGAGATGCTCCGTGCCCTCCTGGAACTTGTTGGAAGCTACCGCCATCTTAACGCCCTTTGCCTGCAGCTCGCGGAGCAATTCCTGCATTCCCGGGTACGGCCTTGTGTGCACATCAATGTGCGCGGAATAATACTCCTTGAAATCCGCCAGAGCAGCATCAATGTACGCCTCCGGCAGCCTCCCTTCCTGCGGCAGTAACTGCTCTCCTTGCGGCTGAATGAAAATATTTTTCGGGACGGTGCCCGAAAAACCAAATTCCTTCAGCCATCGCGAGCCTGGCGCACGCAGTTGCTGCCCGTCACCCGCTGCCACGCTTATGTCACCCACGGTACCCCTTGCCTCGCCCGCTGCCGGAGCCCCCTCACCCCCGGTGCCCCTTGCCTCACCCTCGGTGCCCCTTGCCTCGCCCGCTGCCGGAGCCCCGTCACCCATGGTGACCCTTCCGTCACCCACGGTACCCCTTGCCTCACTCGTTGCCGGAGCCCCCTCACCCCCGGTGACCCTTCCGTCACCCCCAACCTGATCGGGGGTCTCATTCAGCGACGCCTCCAGGGCCTGCGTCACGAGGTTCCGGACGCCGTGGCCAACCATTTTGCGATATTGGGCCACACTGTGGAAGGGCAGGCCGCGGAGTTCCAGAGCATGATTCACCGCTGCGGCAAGGTCCTCTATAGTGTCAATGAGCGTCCCGTCAAGGTCCCACAGAATCAGTTTCTTACGAGGTGTAAACAGCTTCCTGTAAGCATCCGCCTTATTTTCAATCGGCATTGGATATGCCCTGGACGTTGACGGCATCCGCCAGAATTTCACCTCAAAAGATGCCCGGTCGGAGCCGGGCATGACGCTCACGTCCCTTCCGGTGCCCCTGATGTTATCCGCTGCAGGAGCCCCCTCACCCCCGGTGCCCCTTGCCTTGCCCGCTGACGGAGCCCCGTCCCCTCCGGTGCCCCTTGCCTCGCCCGCTGCCGGAGCCCCCTCACCCTCGGTGCCCCTTGCCTTGCCCGCTGACGGATCGGAGGGCTCCAGCCGCAGGGTTATCCATTCTCCAACGGGAGGAAGGGGGCATCCAAACGCCTGCGCCACAACCTCTGTGGCCTTCTGGCCGGTAGTTACCAGTGTGCGGCAGAGGGGGATTCTCTTCAATAGTGCAGGAATGTCAGTGGGGGTGATTACCTCCAGGAAGGCATCTGAGGCATTGTCCTTGAGGCGCCGGACTTCAGTAGCCGTGTCATAGAATGCAAGGCGGTGTTCTGTGCAGAAGGCTCGGATATCGGCCTCATTGAACCGCTTTTCACCGATGATTGTGAAGTGGTCCTTATCCCCAAAATAAATGAGGCCCATTATGCGCCAGAAATCATTGATCCAGTTGGGGTAGTAAAACGGCATGCACCACCTGTGCGCCTGGGGCGGAAAACTCCCCAGGAACAGTATTCGCGCCCCTTCCGGCAAAAAAGGCTCAAATGGATGTGTCTCAGTATTCACAGTTCAACGTTCAATTCTTTTTGTACTGTTCTGTTCTTTTCTTTTCTTTTCTTTTCTTTTCTTTTCTATGTTCACGTGTACTGCTATATGTCTATACTTAATGCTCTGTACTCATGCTTAATGCTCTGTATAGTCGCAGATTAATGATTAGTTTTCACAATAGCGTTTCATAGAACACATCCCAAATTTACAACATTTTCTTCGTACTTCATAGCGCTCCTATTTTGCGGGTGATGCGACTTTTTCCGGCACATCACCAGCGTTTTCGGCTCTTTTTGCGGGTGCTGGGACTTTTTCCGGCGCATCACCGGCATTCTCACCTCTTTCTGCGGGTGATGTGACTTTTTCGGGCTCATCACCGGCGTTTTCGGCTCTTTTTGCGGGTGATGTGACTTTTTCCGGCACATCACCAGCGTTTTCGGCCCTTTTTGCGGGTGATGTGACTTTTTCGGGCTCATCACCGGCATTTTCGGCCCCTTTTGCGGGTGATGTGACTTTTTCCGGCACATCACCCACACTAGCTAAGTGTGGTCAATGGTGTAAAGATTGCCTTTGCGGACAATCACACTGTCATTTTCATAAGGTTTTTCTTCCGACACCTTTTTGGTGCGGAAGGTCTGGTACTTGATTTTGAGTAGGTCACTCATCCTTGGATCTGCGAACATTGCTGCAGCGGACCCAAAGTAGATGTGTTCACGGGTGTCCTTGACTTCCACGTGAATGATGGTTCTGTGATGGATTAACATATTTGCTCCGAACAAATATACCGCTTTTCTACAAAAAATCAAAAAAAGTTGCAGGCGTATCAACTATTTAATATATTTGTAGAGCCGTGCAAAAGTGCGGGAGATATTTATGAAAAGGATATATTTACTCAGCACGGAACATTTGGAAAATGGCCTATGGTTCCGGGATGAAGAAGATTTCAAAGTGGCCATGAATTATGTTGCAATAGAAGCCGCACAACACCCTGAAATTGTGGTGCTCACCTTTATTCTTATGTCCAATCACGTGCATTTTGTGCTCAAAGGCACCAGGAATGATGTAAAAAATTTTGTAGAAAACTTCAAAAGACGGTACTCCATCTATTATCAGAGAAAGTACGGCATCAGAAAGTTCTTAAGACACAACGGTCTGGACATAAAACTCATTCCTTATGAGGATGAGGCAGTGGAAAAAGCGATCGCATATGTACTTATGAACTCTGTGGGGGCCGGCATCTGCGTCCATGCCAGTCAGTATCAGTGGGGAACTGGCGCAACGTTCTTCGGGCAGCCGGAAAAGGGTGGTAAGTGTGTAAAGGATATAGCGGTAAGGTTGCTTAAAAGACTGCTTCACACAGACAATGAAACCATTCCGGGAGATTGGATTATCGGCCAGGATGGTTACATCCTTCCACAGAATTATGTAGACTGCAAGGGCGTTGAGACCCTTTTCAGAACACCACAGCGGCTGAACTACTTCCTGAACAGTTCTTCCAAAGCCCGTAAAAGACTGGAGTATTCAGACTCCAACTTACCCGCTTTCCGGGACCAGACCATCCTGGTCTCCCTCCCAGACCTTCTGAGGAGCCTCTTCCACAAAGAGTCTTTTGCACAACTCCAGCCAGAGGAGCAGGTGGAATTTGCCCGCCAAATACGCTTCCGTTTCAGTGCAGACGCCACCCAGATAGCCCGTGTGTGTGGCATCACCTACACTCAAGCCGCACAGTTACTTGATGGGATGTAGTAGGTACGTGAGATGTGCCCGAAAAAGTCTCATCACCCGCAGAAAGAGGGTGAAAACGCTGGTGATGAGCCCGAAAAAGTCACATCACACGCAGAAAGAGGGTGAGAATGCCGGTGATGAGCAGGAAAAAGTCACATCACACGCAGAAAGAGCTGTAAACGCCGGTGATGAGCCCGAAAAAGTCTCA